>DATCVD010000389.1:0-7703 GCA_036567125.1 Pyrinomonadaceae bacterium
CGGCGACGTGCGTCTCGCCCGCCGCCGCGTCGGCCGCCGTCGCGCCGGCGACAGCCTCTGCTTTCGTCCCCTTCTCCCCCGCGTCGCCGAAACGCACCATCAGCAGCGAGCCGACGATGGCGATGTAGGAGAGGCTGTTGACGAAGAAGCAGCCGGCCACGCCGAACACCTTGAAGGCTACCCCGGCGAACGTCGGCCCCAGCACGCGCGACAGTTGGAACTGCGCGGAGTTTAAGGCGATGGCGTTCGAGAGATCGCGGCGGCCGGCGAGGTCAATCGTGATCGCCTGATAGGAAGGCCCGGCCAGCGAGAAGCAGCAGCCGGTGATGAACGACGCGACGAGGATCATCGAGAAGTGGATCACGTCCGTCCAGACGAGCAGCGCGAGCGCGAGCGCGACGAGGCCGGAGACGGTCTGCGTGATGATCAGCAGCCGCTTGCGGTCGAGGATGTCCGCGAAGACGCCGCCGAGCAGCGTGAGGACTAATCCGGGCGCGGTCGCGGCGAAGCCGTCGAAGCCGAGCCAGAAGGCCGAGTCGGTCAGTTGCAGCACGAGCCAGCCCTGCGCGACCGTCTGCATCCACGTGCCCGTGTTCGACAGGAACGCGCCGGCCCAGAACAGGCGGAAGTTGCGGTGGCGCAGCGCGCTGAACATCCCGCCGCCGCCGCCGCGCGCGTCTTCCCCGCCGCGCCGCGCGTCCCGCCCGCTCGCTTGTCCCGACTGTTCCGCTCCCGTCGAAGGCATCCGAGAACTTGATACCACCCGCCGCCGTTTGTTTCAAACGAGCGCGCGCCGACTCGAAAGCGACGCGCACCTTAACTGCGCGCCCGCCCGCGAAACTTTTTTGCCGGAGGAACAATTCTCGCGCGCCGGCGCGGAGAACTGTAAGGGTTGTTGCGCGGCGCGCAGTCGTGCTCTAATCAGCCGCCCTGCACATCACCTGACGGCGCAGGCCCCGCGCCGGCGGCCCACGATGATCCGAGAGAAACTGATCGAGAGCGGAGTCGGCGCGAGCAGCAAATTCCGCTGGCGCAGCCGCGAGGTGTCGCGGCTCGAAGGGCTGGCCGACGCCGTCTTCGGCTTCGCCATCACCCTGCTCGTCGTCTCGCTCGAAGTGCCCCGCACCTTCGACGACCTGCTCGCCATGATGGCGACCTTCCCCGCCTTCGCCATCAGCTTCGCGCTGCTCCTGCTCGTCTGGTACCAGCACTACGTCTATTTCCGCCGCTACGACATCGAGGACGGGCTGACGATGGTCTTGAACTCGGCCCTCCTCTTCGTCGTCCTCTTCTACGTCTACCCGCTCAAGTTCGTCTGGACGTTCCTCGCGAACCTGATCATCACGGGCGACCCGCGCGTGCGCCTGCCCGGCGGCGAGATGATCCACCCCGTCACCCGCGACCAGACCGGCGCGATGATGATCGTCTATAGCCTCGGCTTCGTCGCGGTCTTCGCCATCTTCGCCCTGCTCTACTGGCACGCCTACCGCCGCCGCGGCGAAATGGGGTTGAACGAGCTGGAAGTTTACGACACGAAAGTCGAGGCCTATTCGAGCCTGCTCTACGTCGCCGTCGGCCTCGCCTCCGTCGGCATCGCCGCGTTCCGCATCGGCGGCGGAGCTTCCCCCGCCATCTCCGGCTTCGTCTACGCCCTCCTCGGCCCCGTCCACTACCTGCACGGCCGCCGCGCCGGCAAACACCGCGGGCGGCTCGAAAAGAGTGTGGCGGGTGAACTGCCACAGGTGACGGGGGAGGACGGGCGGGTGGTGGATGGTGAGTAGGAAGAGATCAGTTTTTATCCGTTCACTACCCACCGCATTTCCTGCCGCCCACTCGTCACCTGTTACCTGTCACGGCCGGCGGCTCTTTGCCCTTTCGGCGTCCGCTTTCTTATACTCAACCCCGAATGGAGATTCCGAAGGCATACGACCCGAAGCTCGCCGAGGAGCGGCATTACGCGCGCTGGGAGGCGCAAGGGTGTTTCGCGCCCGAAATCAACCGCGACCCGGCCGCGCCCGTCTATTCCATCGTCATCCCGCCGCCGAACGTGACGGGCAGCCTGCACATGGGCCACGCGCTCCAGCACACCATCATGGACGTGCTCGCGCGCTACCACCGGATGCGCGGCCACCGCACGCTCTGGCTGCCCGGCACGGATCACGCCGGCATCTCGACGCAGATTCAGGTCGAGAAGCTGCTGAAGAAGGAGGGCACGTCGCGCCACGAACTCGGCCGCGATAAGTTTTTAGAGCGCGTCTGGGAGTGGAAGGAGCGTTACGGCGGCGAAATCCTGAGTCAGATGCGGCGCGAGGGCGCGAGCGTGGACTGGTCGCGCCACCGCTTCACGCTGGACGAGGGACTGTCGCGCGCCGTGCGCGAGTTCTTCGTGCGGATGTACGAGAAGGGCTGGATTTACCGCGGCGAGGGGCTGATCAACTGGTGCCCGAAGGATCAGACGGCGCTCTCCGACCTCGAAGTCGATAAGGTCACGAAGAAGGACGGGCAGCTTTTCTACCTGCAATACCCCGTCAAAGGTTCCGACCGCCGCGTGACCGTGGCGACGACGCGGCCCGAGACGATGCTCGGCGACACGGCCGTCGCCGTCAGCCCGAAGGACGCGCGCTACGCCGACCTCGTCGGCCGGACGCTCGTGCTGCCCGTCGTCGGCCGCGAGATTCCGGTCGTCGCCGACCACTTCGTCGATCCCGAATTCGGCACGGGCGCGGTCAAGGTCACGCCCGCGCACGACCCGAACGACTACCAGATGGGCCGCCGCCACGATCTCCCGCAGGTCAAGGTCATCGACCAGCACGCGCGCATGACGGTGGAGGCGGGGCGAGAGTTCGCGGGTCTGGATCGCTACGAGGCGCGCGCGCTCGTCGTCGAGAAGTTCGAGGCTCTGGGGCTGCTCGAACGGGTGGCTGAGTACGAGTTCTCGATCTCGCAGTGCGGCCGCTGCGCGACGGTCATCGAGCCGCTGCTCTCCGTCCAGTGGTTTTTGAAGCAGGCCGCGCTCGGCCAGAAGCCCCTCGAATTGATGCGCGAGCAGCGCGCGCCGCACTTCGTCCCCGAAACGCCTTACGAGAAGGTTTACACCAACTGGCTCGAAGGCTTGCACGACTGGACGCTCTCGCGCCAGCTCTGGTGGGGCCACCGCATACCCGCTTGGTACGACGAGGCGGGCAACGTTTACGTCGCGCGCACCGAGGAGGACGCGCGACGGCAGGCCGGGACCGACGACCTCACGCAGGACGAGGACGTGCTCGACACTTGGTTCTCGTCCGCGCTGTGGCCGATCTCCACCCTCGGCTGGCCCGACGAGACCGATGATCTCAAGACCTTCTATCCGACCTCGGTGCTCGTCACCGCGCGCGACATCATCTTCCTGTGGGTGGCGCGCATGATGATGACCGGCGTCGAGTTCACGGGCGAGCGCGCGTTCGACGACGTGTACATCACCGGCACGATCTTCGACCGGCACGGCCAGCGGATGTCGAAGACGAAGGCCAACGGCGTCGATCCGCTCGTCGTCTTCGAGAAGTACGGCGTGGACGCCACCCGCATCGTGCTCGCCTCCATCGGCACGACCGACACGCGCTGGAACGACACGCAGGTCGAGAGCTACCGCAACTTCGCCAACAAAATCTGGAACGCCGCGCGCTTCTGCCTGCTCAACTCCGAGGGCGCGCAAGTCGGAAAAGGCTTCGCAGGCGAGCCGAAGACGTGGGCCTTGCACGACCGCTGGATCATGTCGCGCCTGCAAAAGGCGACGCGCGACACGACGCAGTCGATTGAGGCTTACGACTTCCACGCCGCCGTCCAGACCATCTACCACTTCTTCTGGGACGACTTCTGCGACTGGTACATCGAGCTGTCGAAGGCGGACGTGGCCGCGCCCGACGCGAGTCCGGCGCGCGACGCCGCGCGCAGCCGCGCCCTGACCGTGCTCGAACAGGCGCTCCGCCTGCTGCACCCGTTCATGCCGTTCATCACGGAAGAACTCTGGCTGCGCCTGCCCGGCGTCGGAACCGACCAACTGCACGCGGCCTACAAGCACGCCGAGCCGACCGTCATGCTCGCCGCCTTCCCGCAGCCGCGCGAGGAGTTGATCGACGAGCGCGCCGAAGGGGAGATTCAGTCGCTCGTCGAGCTCGTCTCGCGCGTCCGCAACATCCGCGCGGAGATGGGCGTCAGGCCGGGCGAGGCCGTGCGGCTGCTCGTCTCCGCGCCCGACGCCGCGCTGCGGGCGGTCTTCGAGTCGGGCGCGCAGCAGATCGCGCGGCTCGTGCGCGCGTCAGAAGTCGCGGTCGGTGATTCGATCTCGGCCCCGAAAGCTTCGGCCCGCGCCGTGCTCGCGGGGGGCGCGGAGGTGGCCGTCCCGCTCGAAGGCTTGATCGACTTCGCGCAGGAGCGCGAGCGGCTGGGGAAGGAGCGGGAGAAGCTCGGCAAGGAGGCCGAGAAGATCGAGGCGCAGTTGGCGAACCCGAACTTCGTCGGGCGCGCGCCGGCCGAGAAGGTCGCGGAGCTGCGGCAACGATCCGAAGACATCGCGCAACGAACACGAATGCTCGCCGAGACTCTGGAGGCACTGGCGGACTAATGGGCTGGCTCGACGAAGGCGCGCTCTACAACCAGATTTCCGCGTTCCTCTCCGAGGACTTGGGGCGCGGCGACATCACCACGCAGGCTTGCATCAAGCGCAACGCCAACGCGCGCGGGCGCTTCCTCGCCAAAGAGCCGATGGTCGTCGCCGGGCTGGAAGCGGCCGAGGCGGTCTTCGCGACGCTGGATTCGCAGCAGCAGCTCGAAGCCTTCGTCTCCGACGGCGAGGAGGTAGCAGTGGGCAAGGTCATCGCGCGCACGAACGGCTTCGCCGACGTGCTCTTGGCGGGCGAGCGCCTCGCCCTCAACCTGCTGCAACGGCTGTCGGGGATAGCGACGCTCACCCGGAGTTACGTCGCCGCGGTCGAGGGCACGAGTGCCGTCATCGTCGACACGCGCAAGACCGTGCCGGGCCTGAGGATGCTCGAAAAGTACGCCGTGCAGGCCGGCGGCGGGCGCAACCACCGCTTCGGCCTCGACGACGGCGTGCTCATCAAGGACAACCACGTCGCGCTCGCGGGCGGCGTCGGCGCGGCCGTCAAGCGCGCGAAGGAGGCGGTCGGCCACCTGCACAAGATCGAGGTCGAGGTCTCGAACGAGCGCGACCTGCGCGAGGCGGTCGAGGAGGGCGCGGACATCCTGCTCCTCGACAACCTGACGCCCGAAGAGACGGCGCGCCTCGTCCGCCTCGTGCGCGACAACGCGCCGGGCGTGCTCCTCGAATCGTCGGGCGGCATCACGATTGAGAACGTCAGGGCTTACGCCGAGGCCGGCGTCGATCTCATCAGCGTCGGCGCGCTCACGCACTCGGCCCGCGCCATGGACATCAGCTTCAAAATCCAGCCGGGCTGACGGAACGGAACCGCCGCCGCGGCGTGTAAGGGGAAGCCGCTAGCTATTAGCCGTTAGCTATTAGCACAACCAGAAACGTGATCGGGACGAAAGCCGGCTGCTCGTCGCTTCCGGCTAACAGCTAATAGCTAACAGCTAATAGCTAACAGCTAATAGCTAACAGCTAATAGCTTCTTTCGGAGGTCTCAAATGCTCTCACGCCCAACCCTGAAGATCGCGGCGGCGGGCTTCGTCGCGCTGTCGGCCGCGCTGTTCGTCGCCGAGGCGCGCGTCAGCCAGCAGCGGCAGCCCTCGCGGCGCGTCACCAACCCGGTCGATCCGCAGCGCCGGCCGACGCCCGACCCGAACGAGCCGCGCCTCGTCAGCAGCGCCGACGACCAGCAGGAGGAGCGCGAGACGCCGCGCACCGCGCGCGACCGGCGCAACCGCCCGCAGCAGAGCCAGCAGCAACAGCAGCAGCAGGCCGACGAGTCGCGCCGCGCGATTGAAGACCTGACCGACGAGCTGACGCGGCTCAACAAGAAGGTTGACGACATCGAGAAGCAGCGCAAGGTCGATCTCGTGATGGAGCGGCTGGCGCGGGCCGAGGCGCGGGCCGAGGCCGTGCAGACGCAACTGCGCGACACGATGGAGAAGGAGGCCAACCTTCAGGCCCGTCTCGATCAGCTCGAAGAGCAGTCGCGCCCCGAAAACATCGACCGGCAGATCGCGACCGTCGGCTCGTTCCGGCCCGACGTGGAGCGCGACCGCCTGCGCGCGCAGTACGAGAACGAGAAGCGGCGCACGCGCGAGCTGATCGACGTGAACCAGCGCCAGCGCCAGCGCCTCGAACTCTCTTTGCAGACCGCCGACCAGCTCGTCACGCGCCTGCGCACGCAGCTCGACGACGAGACGCGCCGCGAACTCGAAGCCGAGGCCGCCGACGCCGCGGGCGGTGACGCCGCCACGACGACCGCGCGGCGGCCCGCCCCCTCGCTCTCACCCTCCCCGACCCCGACGCCGCCGACGAGATGAAGAAGAAATTAAGAATTAAGAATTGAGAATTAAGAATTAGTCCGCGGCCTGCGGTCGGCCGTTCGGGCGTCGTGCGCCAAGCCCGCGATGCGATGCGGACAAAGGAGACATTCTTAATTCTTAATTCTTAATTCTTAATTCTCCTTTCACATGAGCACCGTCCCGCAACTCGAACTCTACCGGCTGATCACTGATGCCACGGCGCGCGGCGAGCGCGTCGCGGTGGCGACCGTGGCGCACACGCGCGGCTCGACGCCGCAGCGGCGCGGCGCGAAGATGATCTTCTTCGCGTCGGGGCGGACGGCCGGCACGGTCGGCGGCGGCTGCATCGAGGCCGAGGTCTGGGCCGAGGCGCGCGAGGCGCTGCGCACCGGCCGCGCCGCCCTGCACAAGTTCAGCCTCACGGCCGACGAGGCCAGCGAAGAAGGCATGGTCTGCGGCGGCACGATGGAGATCTTCATCGACGTGTGGGACGCCGAAAGCACGGCCGGCAACGCGCAAGCCGCCCGCGACGAGAGCGTTCAGACGACATGACCGTTGACAACGATCTCAAGACGCTGAGGAAGACGGCCTGCATCGGACTGCTCGGCGGACTCGCCTTCGGCCTGTGGGTTCTCATCTGCGCCCGGCTGGGGGTGCACCCGCTCCACCCGCTGAGCCATGCCCCGGACAGTTGCTCCGCGGGGTTCGTGGCTCTCTTCGCCGCCGTCTTCGGCGCGCAGGCCGGGACGCTGTTCGGCCTCACCCTCGGCGCGATCTTCCTCCAGCGCAAACGCGCGGCCGAACTCCGCCGGCTACCGTAGCAACTTTTCTTTAAGAGCAGGCCGGTGCGTCGCCGCGCGCGGCCGCCTGCGGCCTTTCACGTTTCCGCACTCCCCTCCGTATAATCTCCCGCACGAAGGGAGGACACCGCACGTGCCCGCATCTTTCATCGAGGAGTACAAGGCGAAACACCGTCACCCGCTGAACAAGCTGACGCACTCGATCGGCATCCCGGCCATCGTCGTCTCGCTGCCGCTCTTCTTCTTCAGTTGGCGCTGGGCGCTCGCGCTGTTCGTCGGCGGCTGGGTCTTGCAGTTCGTCGGCCACTTCATCGAGGGCAACCAGCCGGCCTTCTTCCGCAACCCCGTCTACCTGCTCGTCGGCCCGCTGTGGCTCGCGCGGCGCGCGCTCGGCGCGCTCGGACTCGCCCGGAAAGCCCCGCACGACGGCGCGCTCGCCGAACGCACCCCGCG
>DATCVD010000390.1:0-4479 GCA_036567125.1 Pyrinomonadaceae bacterium
CGGGCGCGCGCCGCCGCCGATTTGAGGAGAGTGCGTTATGGGAATGGCAGTCGGCGGGGGCAACAAGTACAACTCCGAGATCAACGTGACGCCGATGGTGGACATCATGCTGGTGCTGCTGATCATCTTCATGGTCATCACGCCGATGCTCCAGTCGGGCGTCTCCGTCGCGCTCCCGAAGGAGATGCGTAACCCTGAGGAAGACCCCGCCATTATCAAGGAGTCGTCCTTGGTGGTCGCCATCACGGCCGAGAACGAGTACTACATCGGCAAGGACAAGAGGGAGATCACCGACCTCAAGGACGACATCACGCGGGTGATGGAGAACAAGCGGCCCGAGGAGCGGATCGTCTACATCAAGTCGGACGTGAACGCCAACTACGGCAGCGTCGTCGAGGTGATTAACACGATCCGGCAGGCCGGCATCGACCAGATCGGGCTGGTGGCCGACAAGAAGAAGGGCGCGGGCGGCGCGGCGGCCCCGGAGGGCGCGCCGGCCGGGGCCGCGTCCTAACAGCCACGGCGGAAGGGAAAGGTTAGAGTCATGGGAATGAGTATGGACGCGGGCGGCGGCGAGAAGAAGGGCACGACCGCCGTCCCCTACATCAACGTCACGCCGCTGATCGACGTGCTCCTGGTGCTGCTGATCATCTTCATGGTCATCACGCCGCTCAAGCCGACGCGCTTCAAGGCGCTCGTCCCCTCGGAGCCGCCGCCGTCGCAGGAGCCGGTCAAGCCGAACCCGCTGACGCTCGTCGTCTCCGTCGAGTCGGACTTGAGCCTCAAGCTCAACCTCGACTCGGCCGGGTCGGTCAACGACACCGCGCCCCTGAGCCAGCGCCTGTCGCAGACCTTTCAGGAGCGCCGCCAGCAGCGCGCCTACGCGCCCGGCATGGAGAACCGCATGGACTTGCCGGAGGAAGAGCGGATCGCCAAGGCCGTCTTCGTCAAGGCCCCGCGGTCGATGAAGTACGTCGAGGTGGTCAAGGTGATCGACGCGATCAAGGGCGCGGGCGGCAACCCCATCGGCCTCCAGATCGACGATCTGGCGCAGTAGTAGCGGTCGGCGGCGGCGGGCGCGCGGCCGCGCGCGGCCCCGGCCTGCCGCGGATCGCAGGTGTGGCGGGTGACGCTCGTCGCCCGTCCGTCGTCTTTATCGCATCCCAACAACATTCGCATCGGGAGTTAAAGGGTCAATGAAACTCTCTCACGCCAGAAGGTCGCTCCTGACTCTCGCCGTGCTCTCGGCCGTTCTGACTTCCGGCTGCGGCTTCGTCAACAACCTGCGCGCCAAGAACGCGCTCAACGAGGGCGCGCGCGCCTACAAGGCCCGCCAGTACCCGGACGCGCAGCGCCACTTCGAGCACGCGCTCGAACTCAACCCCGATCAGCGCATCGCCAAGTTCTTCCGCGCCCGCGCCATCCACTCGCAGTACAAGCCGGGCGTCGAGCAGGATCAGAACGTCGCCAAGGCGCGCGAGGCGATCAAGGCGTACCAAGACTACCTGCAGATCGACCCTTCGAGCGACGAGGCGTACAACGCGATCGTCTACCTGCTGCGCGCCCTGAAGGACGAGCAGCAGGAGCGCGAGTGGCTGGTGCAGCGCGCCAACCTCGAAACCATCCCCGCCGAGAAGCGCTCGCAGGCCTTCACCGTGCTCGCCAGCAAGCAGTGGCAGTGCTCCTACAACATCACCGAGCAGAAGGAGAACATGCAGACGGTGATGCAGGGCGACAAGGCCATCATCCAGTACAAGAAGCCGGCGCAGAAGGATTACGACGAGGCCCTCAAGTGCTCGACCGAGGGGCTGCAACTGGCCGAGCGCGCGCTCTCGCTCGACGCGAACAGCGAGCAGGCGTGGTCGTTTAAGACGAACCTGCTGCTGGAGATGGTCAAGCTCGCCAAGATGGACGGCAACACGCAGAAGGCCGACGAGTACCAGAAGCAGGCCGACGCCGCGCAGCAGCGCACCACGCAGTTGAACGAGGAGAACAAGCGCCGCCGCGACGAGGAGGAGAAGGCGAAGGCCGCCAAGAAGGAGGCCGCCAGCTAGCACGCGCGACAGCGCCGCGCCGCGGCCGCACGACGACCGAAATCAGGTGGTGCTCGACTTCCCGGTCGGGCATCACCTATTCTTATCAGTGGGCTGTTAGCTATTAGCTGTTAGCTGTTAGCCGGAACAGAACCCGGAGGCAACTTTCGACGGCCGAAGGCATCTGGCTAACAGCTAATAGCTAACGGCTAACGGCTTCTTTTTTATGATTCGCATCGAGGAGATCGTCGAGAAGGTCGGGGGCAACCACCCGCAGGCCGATCTGGACATGCTGCGGCGGGCCTACTTCTTCTCCGCGCGCCACCACAAGGGGCAGACGCGCGCCTCCGGCGAGCCTTACCTCGTCCACCCGCTCGAAGTCGCCAACATCCTCGCCGAGATGCGCCTCGACGAAGTCTCGGTCGCCACCGGCCTCCTGCACGACGTGCTCGAAGACACGCTCGCCGACCGCGAGGCGCTGGTCGAGCACTTCGGCGAGGAGGTGACGCACCTCGTCGAGGGGCTGACCAAGCTGGCGCAGGTCAGCGACCAGTCGAAGGAGTTGCAGCAGGCCGAGAACGTCCGCAAGATGCTGCTGGCGATGGTGGACGACGTGCGCGTCGTGCTCGTCAAACTCGCCGACCGGCTGCACAACATGCGGACGCTCCACTACCTCAAGCCCGAAAAGCGCCTCCGCATCGCGCAGGAGACCATCGACATCTACGCGCCCATCGCCCACCGCCTCGGCATGGGCAAGGTGCGCAGCGAACTCGAAGACCTCGCCTTCCGCCACCTCCACCCGGAAGACTACAAGGCGCTCGCCCGGCAGCTCGAAGCCCGCCGCGCCGGCCACGAGGCGTTCCTCGAAGTCGCCGCCAAGACGGTTCAGGAAAAGCTGAGAGAGTCGGACGTGCCGTTCGTCCGCGTCGAGGGGCGCGTCAAGCGCCTCTACTCGATCTACAAGAAGCTCAAGCGGCAGCGGATCGAACTCGATCAGGTGTACGACCTCGTCGCCGCCCGCGTCGTCACGCCGGCCGACGAGGTGCGCCACTGCTACGCCGCGCTCGGCGTCATCCACAACACGTGGAAGCCCGTGCCCGGCCGCTTCAAGGACTGGATCGGCACGCCGCGCGACAACCTCTACCAGTCGCTCCACACCTCCGTCATCGGCCCCGAGGGCCAGCCCTTCGAGGTGCAGATCAGGACGGAGGAGATGCACCGCGTGGCCGAGGAGGGCGTCGCCGCGCACTGGAAGTACAAGGAGGGCAAGCGCGGCGCGCACGACGACGACGAGGCGTTCCAGTGGCTCCGCTCGCTCGTCGAGTGGACGCAGGAAGTGAAAGACTCGCGCGACTTCTTGGAGTCCCTCAAGCTCGATCTCTACCCGAAGGACGTGTACGCCTTCACGCCGATGGGCAAGATCATCCAGCTCCAGCGCGGCGCGACCACGGTCGATTTCGCCTACGCGATCCACACCGAGATCGGCAACCGCTGCACGGGCGCGCGCGTCAACGGCCGGATGGTGCCGCTGCGGACGCAGATTCAGAACGGCGACGTGGTCGAAATCCTCACCGGCCCGAGCGCGCACCCGTCGCGCGACTGGCTGAATTTCGTCGTCACGCAGCGCGCGCGCAGCCGCGTCCGCCACTGGGTCGCCGAGCAGCAGCGCGCCGCCTCGATTGAGCTGGGCCGCAAGATGTTCGAGAAGGAGGCCGCGCGCTTCCAGCTCTCCGCGAAGAAACTCTTGGGCGACTCGGATGGCGACTTCAAGCGGGCCGCGGGCGAGTACGGCTACGGCCGGCCCGAAGACCTGCTGGCGGCCATCGGCTACGGCAAGGTCGCCCCGCGCAACGTCGTCGCCAAGCTGATCGGCCCCGAAAAGTTCGCCGAAGTCGCCGAGCGTCTCGACGGCAAGAAGCCCTCGCGCATCCGAAGCTCGGTCGAGGCCGTCAAGCGGCTCATCCGCCTCGGCGACGACTCGATCGTCGTGCGCGGCGTCGACGATCTGCTCGTCAACCGCGCGCGCTGTTGCAGCCCCGTCCACGGCGAGCCGATCGTCGGCTACGTCACTCTGGGCAAGGGCGTCGCCGTCCACGCGCGGCGGTGCAAGAACGTGCAGCAGTTGATGGTGAACCCGGAGCGGATCGTCGAGGTCGAGTGGGCGGGGAAGGCCGACTCCGTGTCTTACGCCGTCAAGCTGCTCGCCATCACGGAGAACCGCACGGGGATGCTCGCCGGCATCACCTCGGCCATCTCCGACATGAAGACCGGCATCCGCGACGTGCGCGCGTCCGTCTCCTCGGACGACCGCGGCCGCGTCGAGGTCACGGTCGAGGTCTTCGACGTGAAGCACCTCGACAAGGTCATCAACAACGTCCGCAAAGTGCCCGGCGTGCTCGACGTGGAACGCTTGCAGGGCGCGGCCTGACGCCCGCCCGCCGCGCCG
>DATCVD010000391.1:0-6693 GCA_036567125.1 Pyrinomonadaceae bacterium
CCCGGCTGCTGCGCGGCGCGCCTGCCCGTGTGGAAGGCCGTGTCCTCGCGCAGGTACCCGCGCGCCACCGTGCCCTCGACGTAGGGGCGCGAGGCCTGCCCGTCGGCGAAGAACTTGCTCTGCTCGTAGGCCTCGTAGCGCGGCTGATCCTGCATGTCCTGCCGACAGCCGGCGGCCAAGAGGCAGAAGCCGGAAGCCAGCAGGAGGGCGCGCGCGCGCCGGCCGGCCAGCCGGGGGAGCGCCGCGCCCCTCAACTTCCGGCCCCCGAATTCCGGCTTCCGGCTGCTGCGCCTTTCAGTGTTCGACATCCGTCACCTCCCGCGCGCCGTCGAGGTTCCGCAGGAACGCGGCCGTGCCCGCGCGGTCGAACAAGGGATCGCGCGCCTCGATCAAGAGGAAGAAGCGGTCGCGCGTGGCGAGCGCGAAGTTCGGCGTGTTGAAGACCGGGTGGTACGGCTCCGGCAGGCCGTTTAAGGCGAGCATCCCGAAGATGGCCGCGAGCGCCGCGCCGAGCACCGTGGTCTCGAACGTGATCGGGATGAACGCGGGCCAACTGTGCTGCGGCTTGCCGCCGACGTTTAAGGCGTAGTCCACGGCGTTCAGGTAGTACTGCATCAGGTAGCCGCCGAGGCAGCCGACGATGCCGCCGATGAGCACGATGAGCGGCAGGCGGCTGCCGTGGACGCCGACGGCCTCGGAGAGCGCCTCGATGGGGTAGGGCGAGTAGGCGTCCATCCGCCGGTAGCCCTCCTCGTAGGCGCGCCGCGCCGCCTCGACCGCGTCGGTCGGGTTATCGAACTGGGCGATCACGCCGTAAATCGGCGGCCTCTTCGTTCTCCTCATAACCACTCAACCCGAATAGCTGTTAGCTGTTAGCGATTGGCTGTTAGCAAAACCAAAGCCGGGAGCGGAACGAAAGATGCCAGCCTTTTTTCCGGCTAACGGCCGCCGGCTAACAGCTAACAGCTATTCATCACTTAACTTTCTTCCTTCACGGCCGCCTGCGGGAGGATCGTCCGCATCTCGAAGATGGAGATGATCGGCAGGAAGCGGATGAAGAGGAACAGCAGCATGAAGAACAGCCCGATGGTTCCGATGAACATCGAGAAGTCGAAGACCGTCGGCCGGTACATCGCCCACGACGACGGCAGGAAGTCGCGGTGCAGACTGGTGACGATGATGACGAATCTTTCGAGCCACATCCCGACGCTCACCACCAGCGAGACGGCGAACAGGATCAGTGTGTTGTGGCGCGCGCGCTTCGACCACAGGATTTGCGGGATGATGATGTTCGTGATGAGCAGGAGCGCGTAGGCCCACCAGTACGGCCCCGTCCAGATGCGGTTCTTGATCATGAAGCCCTCGAACTCGCTGGCCGAGTACCACGCCATGAACGCCTCCATCATGTAGCCGTAGCCGACGATGAGGCCGGTGGCGAGCATCACCTTCGCGGAGTTGCGCAGGTGCCTGAGCGTGATGAAGTCTTCAAGGCCGTAGAACTTCCTGAGCGGGATGGTGAGCACCAGCACCATCGCGAAGCCGGCGTAGATCGCGCCCGCGACGAAGTAGGGCGGGAAGATCGTGGCGTGCCAGCCGGGCACCTGCGAGTAGGCGAAGTCGAAGCTGACGATGGTGTGGACGGAGAGCACGAGCGGCGTGGCGAGCCCGGCGAGCAGGAGGTACGTCGTCTCGTAGCGGTGCCAGTGGCGCGCGCTCCCGCGCCAGCCCAGCGCGAGCATCCCGTAAACGATCTGGAAGGCGCGGTTGCGCGCGCGGTCGCGCAGCGTGGCGAAGTCCGGGATCAGGCCGACGTACCAGAAGAGCGCCGAGACGGTCGCGTAGGTCGAGACGGCGAACACGTCCCACATGAGCGGGCTTTTGAACTGCGGCCACATCGCCATCGTGTTCGGGTAGGGGAACATCCAGTAGGCGAGCCACGGGCGGCCGGTGTGGAGGAGCGGGAAGAGGCCGGCGCAGGCGACGGCGAACAGGGTCATCGCCTCGGCGAAGCGGTTGATCGAGGTGCGCCACTCCTGCCGGAGCAGGAGCAGGATGGCCGAGATCAGCGTGCCGGCGTGGCCGATGCCGATCCACCAGACGAAGTTGATGATGTCGAAGGCCCACCCGACGGGCTGGTTGTTGCCCCAGATGCCGATCCCCGTCGTGACGAGGTAGGTGATCGTCATCATCAGCATCCCGGCGAGCATGAAGGAGATCAGGAAGCCGACCCACCACCCTATCGGCGTGCGGCGCTGGAGCGTGAGCGAGCTGATCTTGTCGGTGACGGAGGCGAAGGTGTGGCCCGGCTGGATGACCGGGTTCGGGGTGACGTGGATGTCGCCCGTGGCCCAGTCGTCGCCCCCCAACTCCCCGCGGCGCACGTCGTCGTGCGGCTGATCTATGTTGCGGCTCGACATAAAAGTTCTCTCGCCCCGGTGGTCTTGCGGTCGCTGCCTCCTAAACCGCCGCCCTTAGCCGTGCGTCTCGCCGTGCGCGTCGCCCGTCGAGGGCGCGGACGGGATTTCGGGGTTCGGGTTGCGCACCGCCGCCAGATAGGTCGTGCGCGGGCGCGTGCCGAGTTCGGCGAGCAGCGCGTAGTTGCGGCGGTCGGCCTGCAGCTTCGCCACGCGGCTGCCGCTGTCGTTCAGGTCGCCGAAGATGATCGCCTCGGTCGGGCACGACGCCTGACAGGCCGGCTGAATCTCGCCGTCGCGCACCCGGCGGCCCTCCTTCTCCGACTCGATCTTCGCCCACTGGATGCGCTGGATGCAGAAGGTGCACTTCTCCATCACGCCGCGCGAGCGCACCGTAACGTCCGGGTTGCGCATCAGCTTGAGCGCGGGCGTGTCGAAATCCTGATAGAGCAGGAAGTTGAAGCGGCGCACCTTGTAGGGGCAGTTGTTGGAGCAGTACCGCGTGCCGACGCAGCGGTTGTAGACCATGTTGTTCGTGCCGTCGGCGTCGTGCACGGTGGCGTTGACGGGGCAGACCGGCTCGCACGGGGCCTGCTCGCAGTGCATGCAGGGCACGGGCATGAAGTAGACGCCTTCGGGGTTCTCGGCCAGCCCGCGGAAGTAGGCGTCGACCCTGATCCAGTGCATCTCGCGCGAGCGGGCGACCTGATCCTTGCCGACCACGGGGATGTTGTTCTCCGACTGGCAGGCGACGACGCAGGCGTTGCACCCGACGCAGGCGAGCGTGTCAATCGACATGCCCCACTTGTAGCCGGGGTACGGGTAGCCGCCCTGCTCGGTGTAGTAGAGCGAGTCGTGCGGCCCCGGATTCTTGTGCGAACCCGTGCCGCTCAACTCGCGGTGGCCCTCGCCCGATTCGACCGGCGCGCCGCCGTGGCCCGCGCCCTCGTGCTCGCGGCCCGTGTCGCCGGCGTTCTTTGCGTACTCTTCGAGCGTGTTGGAGCGGACGATGTCGCGCCCCTCCATGTTGAAGTGGAGCTGCGTGGTCGAGAGCGGGTAGGTCTCGCCCGTCGCGGCGAGTTCCGCGCCCGCGCCGTACCACATCGCGTTCGACGGGCGGACGCGGTAGGCGTCGAAGCCGACGGTCTGGTCGTCCGTCGTCGAGCCGACCTTGCCGGCCTGCGTGCGGCCGTAGCCGAGGTGGACGGTGACGACGCCGTCGGGCTGGCCCGGCTGCACGACGAGCGGCGCGCGCACCGACTTGCCCTGCAAACGGATGTCGACGAGCGGGACTTCCAGCTCCGTGCCGCGGTACGTGTAGTCGTTCTCGCCGAAGCCGAAGAGTTGGCGCGCCGTCGCGGGGCTGACGAGCGCGGCGTTGTCCCAAGTCAGCTTGGTCAGCGGCTTCGGCAACTCCTGAAGCCAGCCGTTGTTGGCGTAGCGGCCGTCGTAGACGCACGGGTCGGGGCGGAAGACGATCTCCAAGCCGCCGCCGTGCGCGGCCTGCGCGGAGGCGGCGGCGAGTTGCGCGCCGAGGTCGCCGCGCGGCGAGACGGTGCGCGGCTTGGCCTGCGTGTTCGGGATGACGCCGTCGTGGACGGCCCTGCGCCAAGCCTGCTCGAAGTCGCCGCCGATGTTCTGCGCCTGCCAGTGCTCGCGCACCAAGTCGTAGCTCGAACGCTCCGGGCGGTCGGTGAAGGCGGCGAGGAACTCGTGGACGGAGCGGCCCTTGTAGAGCGGCTGGATGAGCGGCTGGATGATGGAGACCGTGCCGTCGTGCGCGCGCGCGTCCGACCACGTTTCGAGGAAGTGGGTTTCGGGGATGTGCCAGTGGCACAACTCCGAGGTCTCGTCGTTGTGCGGGCTGAGGTGGACGCGGAAGCGCACCTTCTCCAACCGCGAGCGGAAGTCGAAGTCGGCCGGCGCGGTGTACACCGGGTTGCCGCCGACGATGACGAGCACCTCGACCGCCCCGGCGTCGATGTCGGTCAGCAGCTCGCGCAACGACTGGACGTGATCGACCGGGTTCGCGTCAAGCGGCTCGGTGTGGAAAACGGTCTGCCCCGCGTTGCCGAGCGCGGCGTTGATGGCGTGCGCGAGCGCGTGGACGGCGGGCGGCGCGTAGTCGCCCGGGATCACTATCGAGCGGCCGCGGTGCGCCTGCAAGTCCTTCACGATTGCCGGAATCTTGTCCGCGTGCGGGACGTTGCCCGACGGCGCGCCGACGCCCAGCGCGCCGACGCCCGCGGCGACCGCGGCGGCGAACGCGATCAGCTCGCTCGGCTTCAAGGGCAGACGGTGGTCGGCCTTCGCGCCGGTGTTCGTCGGCGTGGTCTCGACGGCGTAGAGGCGGTTCATCGGCTCGCGGCCCGGCGGCGTCGTCTGGCCTTCGAGCGTGCGTTCGAGGACGCGGCGGCGGTTGATGAAGTCGCGCGCGTGGCGGATGTCGCGCCCCGTGGCCGAGAGGAAGTCGGAGTCGAGCGAGAGCACGCGGTCGGCCGCCTCGAAGCGGTAGACGGTGTTGACCGGCTCGCCGAACGCGAGTTGAGCGCCGGCGGTCGCGCTGTTCGCGCCGGCCGGCTCGTAAACGTGCCACCTCGCGGCCGGGAAGCGGCGCAGGATGTCGCGCATCTGCGCGGCGGCGGTCGGCGAGGTGATCGTCTCGGTCAGGAACCTGAGGCCCGCGCCCTGCCGCGCGCCGATGCCGGCGAGGCCGGAGCGCAGGGTGGCGAGGAAGGCCGTGTAGTCGCGGATCATGCCGCGGTCGAGGACGGTCTGCGAGCGGTCGGGATCGTAGAGCGAGAGGACGGAAGCCTGCGCGAACACGTCGAGGGCGGCGACGCGGTGCTCCGGCGCGCGCTCCGGCGTGCCGGAAGTCGGGTGATCGGGGTTGCCCTCGATGTGCGTGGGGCGGCCCTCGTTGCTGCGCACGAGCAGGCCGACCGCGCCGTCCGGGCGCGGCATCGCGGTGGCGAAGAACAGGGGCTTGCCCGGCACGAGCTCTTCGGGCTGGCGGACGTAGGGGACGGCGACCTCGGGCGGCTGGTACGAGCACGACGTGGTCAGCCCGGCGAGCGCCAGCGACGCGCCCATCAGCTTCAGGAACGAGCGGCGGTCGACCGACTCGTCCCATTCGGCGGCTTGGCGCGGGAACTCGCGGTGGAGCATCTCGCCGAACTCGGGCCGCTCGGCCAGCTCTTCGAGACTGCGCCAGTACTCCTTGCCCTGCTTGCCCGCCAGCCGCCGCCGCACGTCCGCCGCCTTCAGGGGCCGGCGAATCTCGTACAACTCGGGGAGAGTGTCTTTGATGTGCATCTGCTTCCAGTGGCCCCCGTCACCTGTGGCAGGTCGAGCAACTCTGCATCACGGCCTTGTGCCGGACGGCGTACTGCTCTTTGAGCCGCCGCCCCTCGGCCAACTGCTCGGCCGTCCGGTTCTCCTCGCGCCACCTCATGTTGAAGACCTCGCTCTTGGGCCGCAGGAAACGCTCCGGCTCGCGGTGGCACTCCAAACACCACTCCATCTGTAGGGAACGGGCCTGATAGACGAGGGCCATGTCGTCGACGGGGCCGTGGCAGGTGTTGCAGCCGACCCCTTTGGCGACGTGGATCGAGTGGTTAAAGTAGGCGAAGTCGGGCAGGTCGTGGACGCGCGTCCATTCGATGGGCTTGTTGTCGCGCCAGCTCTGGCGGACGATTTCGAGGTACGGGCTGTCGTTCCAGATTTGCGAGTGGCAGTTCATGCAGGTCTTCGTCGGCGGCAGGCCGGCCGACGAAGAGGTCTCGACCGAGGTGTGGCAGTAGCGGCAGTCGATCCCGTCGTCGCCCGTGTGGTGCTTGTGCGAGAACTGGACGGGCTGCTGCCGCTCGACGTACGCTCCCGTGTTCCACGACGAGCGGTTGATCTCGGCGACGGCCCACGCGACGAACGCGAGGATGAAGAGGCCGCCGAAGATCGACAGCTTCGCCAGCGTGTTGGTGCTGCGGTGGAAGATTTGCGGCATGATGCTGACCTTGCCGGTCGCTGCGCTTTACGCCGGCGCGACCTCGCTGCCTTGACGAGCCTGCGTCACGTTACCGTCGCGGCCGCCCGACAGTCGGCGCGACTGAATGCACGATGCTCCGGCGACACCCCTCGCGCGAGTCCGCCCCGTGACTTTGCGAAGGCCGTGCGATCTGTCTCGATAAGAACTGCTTGTTGGTGGCACTGTTTTACTGAATTTTAGCGCGGACGGCAAGCGGTATCTGCGCCGCGCTCGCCGCCCGGCGGCGGGCGGCCG
>DATCVD010000392.1:0-2058 GCA_036567125.1 Pyrinomonadaceae bacterium
GGCCGCCACCTCGCCGGCGAGGCGCGCGTCTGAGGCAGGCAGCCGGCGGAGGCGTCGCCCCATCCGGTACGAGTCGAGCAGCGCCCGCGCGCCGAACAGTGCGACGAGAGTTGAGTAGGCGACGAGCAGCGCGAGCGGGAGCTGCCGGCGTCGGCCGGCCCAAGTTTGTCGCTCTCGCGCGGGGCCGGGATGCGCGTCCTCGATCAAGTCCCGGCCGTCGTCCTGCGTGGGCGGATGAGTCGGCCGCGCGAGCAGGGGCGTGGCGGCCGTGGGGAGGAGGGAAGACAGCAGCGGACTCAGGCCGAAATCGCCGGGCAGCACCGGCGGCAGCAGAAACTTGACGAGGACGACCGTCCACAGCGCCGCGTGGACGGAGGGGCGGCAGCGGCGGAGCAGCGTGGCGGAGGCGAGCCACGTCAGCAGCACGAGGGCCGTGCCGTGCGCGAGCGCCAGCAGCATCAGGTTCAGGAAGGCTTCGCCGACCGACTGAACGCCCACGGCCTAACCTCCCCGGCCGCCCTTGCGCGGACGCCGCTTCCGGGCCGCCTTGTGCTTTTCGAGGACGGCTTCGAGTCGCCGGATGGACTCTTCCGTCGGCGGCTCGTCCTCGACCAAGCGGACGGCGAGGTCGAACATCCGCCCGCCGAAGAACGTGCCGACGAAGTCGCGCACGCGCTGGCGGAGCACCTGCTCGCGGCCGACCGACGGGGTGAACCGGTAAGGCTGCCGCCCCTTGTCCACCTCAAGGACGCCCTTCTCGGCCATGCGCGTCAGCAGCGTGCTGACCGTCGTGTAGGCCAGCGGCCGCTCGGCCCGCGAGTTGTAGTCTTCCAGCAGCTCCCCCGCCGTGGCGCTGCCGCGCTGCCACAGGAAGCTGAGCAGCGAGAACTCCAGCGGGCCTAAGTCGGGGACGCGCTCCGGCGGCAAGACCTCCTCCTTTACTACGCGCGTAGAAAAATTACTACGCTTGTAGAAAATCGTCAAGCGGGCCGCGCCCGCGGGGCGGAAAAACTTTTGCGGAGGGCGCGGCCGGGCGCGCCGGGTCGGTTATGATGGGCGCGGCGAGTGGCGGTTAACTTCAAGTCCGGGGGAGGCTTCATTCATGAGTCGGCGTCTGGGCGTCTGGGCGTGTCTCGCGGCTCTGGCCCTGCCGCACGCTTACGCGACGGCGCGGCAGTCCGAACGGGCTGGCCCTCAGCCGCCGCCGCGCAGGAGCATGAGCGAGGTGGCGAAGCTCCCGGTGGTGTACAGCCTGCCGGGGATGGACGAGGTCGTCGTCAAGCCGGATCTGAAATACACCGACGCCGGCGGGCCGCACCTCCTGATGGACGTTTACGTCCCGCCGCGCTTGCGGAGGGGCGAGCGGCGGCCGGCCGTCCTGTTCATCCACGGCAGCGTGCCGCCGGGGAGCCGGGCCAAAGACATGGGCGTTTTCAGATCGTGGGGCCGGCTGGCCGCCGCCTCCGGCATGGTCGGCGTGACCTTCACGCACCGGCTCGGCTACCCGAACCCGCGGCTCGCGGAGGCGGACAGCGACCTCGCCGCCGCCGTCAACTACGTCCGCTCAAACGCCGCGTCCTTGAGCGTCGATCCGGATCGCGTCTGTCTGGCGGCGTATTCCGGCGGCGGCCCGCTGTTGAGCGCGGCGCTGCGCGACCGGCCCGCGTACGTGCGCTGCCTCGTGGCGTTCTACGCCTTCCTCGACATCCGGCAGTCGGAGCCTCACCGCGCCCACGAGTCGCCGGACGCGCTGACGAAGTTCTCGCCCGCCGCTTACCTCGCGGGCGACGCCGGCCGGATCGCCCCGGTGTTCGTCGCGCGCGCCGGGCTGGACGAAGTACCGGCGTTGAACGATTCCGTTGATCGCTTCGCGCGCGAGGCGATTGCCGGCAACGCCGCGGTCACCGTCGTCAACCACCCGCGCGGGGTTCACGCCTTCGACATCCTGACCGACGACGAGCGGTCGCGCGAAATCATCCGCGCCGCGCTCGACTTCATGAAAACCCATCTGGGAGTCGGCGGGCCGGGCGACGGGCCGGCGCGCCGGGCGGCGACGCG
>DATCVD010000393.1:0-2069 GCA_036567125.1 Pyrinomonadaceae bacterium
GCCGCGAGCACGTCGGGCCGCGGGAGTTCGGCGCGGCGCTGCGCGACGAACCGGCCGTCGATGAAGAGTTGAACCTCGACCTGCCGGTCGGGTCGGGCCTCGTCAACCGCCCAGCCCTCGACCGCGCGCGCGTCGGCCACGTCAACCGTGCCGCGGAACTTCGGGTGAAAGTTCGCGTACGAGAAGGCCGCGAAGAGGGCGGCGACGAACAACACCTCGGCCACGGATTTGACGACGAGCGCGCGCGACAGACGCCCGCCGCCTTCGGCCGTCAGCCGGTCGGTCGCCCCGCCCGAGCCGGGTTGCGAGTCGGGATCGACACCCGCGCGCGAGTTCGTGGCGTCGTCTTCCGGCGTGTTTTGGGCGACTGATCTCACCGGCGGTTAGTTTACACAAAAAGCGGCGGCGGCGCGGACTCCGCAAAAGGCAGGAGTAAAAAGGCAGAAGGCAGAAGTGAGGAGGCGTTCGGGCCGCCCCCACTTCCGCCTTCTGCCTTCTGCCCTTCGCCTTCTGTCTTCTACTGGTTCTGGTACGTGTTGCCGTTCGTGTCCTGATAGGCCCACGTGCGCGAGGTCGTGATGGTCGCGCCGGCCGCGAGGTCGGGCCGCAGGCGGACGGTGATGAGCAGCACGGAGGTGTCGCCGGGCGCGAGTTCGGCGACGCGCCAGACGATGCGGCTGCCGCCCGCGGCGTCCTGCGCGTCTTGCCTCGGGTTGGTGTCCACGACCTGCAAGGCCGCGGGCAGCATCTCGGTGACGTTGATGTTCTTCGCCAGCCCGCCGCCCTCGTTGATGAGCACGAGCCGGTAGAAGCTCACGTCGCCGGGCGCGTTCACGTCCGTCACCTGCTCGGTGCGGACGCGGACGCGCGGCGCGGCCACGGTCAGCACGGTGTTGGCCTCGGACGCCGCGCGGTCGCTCTGCGCGGCGCGCGCCACGACGTTGTAGGCGAACTGCTCGCGGTCGCGCGCGTTCCGAGGCATCTCGACCCTGAGCAGCATCGGGTACTGCCCGCCGCGCGGATCGATCTGGCCGGTGCGCGTGATCGGCTGCTCGCCGTCCTGATGCTGGCCGTCGCCGTTCGCGTCGGCGTAGAGCGTGCCGGTGGGCGCGCCGGGCGCGGTGACGATCCGTAGCTCGTAGGCTTCGGGGTAGTTGCCGGGGTTACGCGCGACGAACGGGATGAACATCACGTCGCCGGGCGTGGCGGTCAGGCCGGCCGAGACAGCCTCGACGCGCGCGCGCGCCACGCGCCCGACGCTGATCGTCGGCCCGTCGAAGTTCGACGGCACGGGCAGGGAGGCCGTGCGCATGATGCCGCGGCCGACCGAGGAGTTCGACGACGCGAGCGCGTTCGGCAGGGCGCGCAGGGTGACTTTGATCTCGCGCCCCTCGCGCGGATCGAGTTCGCCCAAGCTCCAGACGGCCGTGCGCGAGAGGCCGTCGTAGTAGAACGGCAGCGGGTCGGCGCTCACCAACTCGAAGTCGGGGCTGAAGACGAAGTCGGCGCGCGCGGCGCGGGCCTGCGCGCTGCCCTGATTGCGGAGCGAGATGGTCTGCGTGAAGGTCTCGCCCGGCTGCACGCTCTCGCGGCCGACCGCGGACGCGCCCGCCAAGGCGGCGGCCACGATGGTCATCGAGGCGTCGGCCGCGCGGCTGATCTGGAAGTCGCTCTGCGAGGCGGCGCGGACGAAGAAGCGGCGCTGCAAGCCGTCGGACGCGGTCTCAGGGATGCGGACGTTTAAGAGCACGTTCAAGTTCTGGCCGCGCGCGAGCTGCGGCGTAACGAGAATGGGCAGGCCCGAATCCTGACCGCCCTGCGCGAGGCTGAACGTCGGCTGGAACTCGGCCGGCAGGTCGGTTTCGAGGCGGAACTGATCCTCCTTGTTGCCGGCGTTCGTGACGGTGAGCGGCAGCTGGATGCTCTGCCCCGGCGAGGCGGCGATGGCCGAGCGCGAGAGCGCGAGCGCGAGGTTCGGCACCTGCTTGACGGTGAAGACGACGCCCTCCTGCGAGCCCGGCCCGGCGTTCGTCACGGGCGGCGACGCGCTGACGGACTCGGCCGGCGCG
>DATCVD010000394.1:0-3465 GCA_036567125.1 Pyrinomonadaceae bacterium
TCCACGGCCGCGCGCGCGAGGTGCGCCGGCATGAGCAGGCGGAGGCTCGCGCGGTTCTCGCCCGCCGCGCCGCGCTCGATGTGGCCCGCTTTTTCGAGGACGATGAGCGCCGACTGGACGGCCATCTCGTTGCGGATGCCGGCGCGCAAGGCGATCTCGCGGGTCGAAAGCTCGATGCGCGGCTGGGCGGTTGCGACGAGCGCCTCGTAAACTTTGGCGATCACCTCGGGCGGCGGGTAGGAGCCTTCGATGAAGTAGTCCTGCGTGCGCTTGTCGGCGTAGTTGAAGAGCAGCATGCAGTCCGAGGGCAGGCCGTCCCGGCCCGCGCGGCCGATCTCCTGATAGTAGGCCTCGATCGAGCCGGGCATGTGGTAGTGCGCGACGAAGCGGATGTCGGGCTTGTCGATCCCCATGCCGAAGGCGTTCGTGGCGACGATCATCTGCCGCGCGCCCGACATGAACTCGTCCTGCGCGCGCACGCGCTCGGCGTCCTCCATCCCGGCGTGGTAGGCGACGACGCTCAGCCGCGCCTCCGCGAGGCGGCGCGCCACCTGCTCGACCGACTTGCGGGTTGACGAGTAGATGATCCCCGACCCGCCCGCGTGCGCGGAGGCGAGGCCGCGGATGAGCGCGATCTTCTCAGGCTCCTTCTGCGTGTGCGCGACGCGCAGGCTGAGGTTCGGGCGGTCGAAGCCGGAGACGAAGGCGCGCGGCTCGCGCAGGCCCAGCTGCTCGATGATGTCGGCGCGGACGTAAGGCGTCGCGGTCGCGGTGAGGGCGACGATCTGCGGGCGGCCGATCCGCTCGGCCGAGCTTTTGAGCCGCAGGTAGTCGGGCCGGAAGTCGTGGCCCCAAGTGGAGACGCAGTGCGCCTCGTCCACGGCGAAGAGTGACACGTCAACGCCGCGGAGCGTTTCGACGAAGTGGCTGCTGCGGAAGCGTTCGGGCGCGACGTAGATGAGCTTATATTCGCCGCGGCGGACTCCGCCGATGCGCGCCTTCTGCTCCTCGAAGTCGATGGAGCTGTTGACGAAGGTGGCGGGCAGGCCGCGCGCGCGCAGCGCGTCCACCTGATCCTTCATCAGCGCGATGAGCGGCGAGACGACGACGGTCGCGCCCGGCTTCATCATCGCGGGCAGTTGGTAGCAGAGCGACTTGCCGCCGCCCGTCGGCATCACGACGACCGTGTCGCGGCCGGCGAGGACGGAGTCGATCACCTCGCGCTGCCCCTCGCGGAAGGCGTCGAAGCCGAAGTGCTCGCGCAGCGCCGAGAGCGCGGCGTCGGTTGTGGCGGTGGTTGACATCACACAGTGAAGCGCCGGGAGCGGGAGACCGGGAAAGCGAGATTTTACCGCACGGGCGGGCGAAAACTGAAAAGGCGGCGGCGCAACCGAGCGGGCGCAAAAACGCGGCCGCGCTCGTCATCAGCGCGGCCGCGTTTTTCGCAGGCGTCTCTACTTAGCGGCCGCGGGGCCGCCGGGGCGTCACCTCGAACTGAGGTTGCCGTTGTTGCTGTTCCCGTTGGTGTTCGTGTTCGTGTTGGTGTTGCCGTTGGTGTTCCGGTTGACGGGGCCGCGCGGCGTGCCGGGGTCGGGGTTGCGGCCGCGGCGCACGCCCGGCCGGTTGTCGTTGCGGTTCGTGTTCGTGTTCCCGTTGGTGTTCGTGTTGCCGTTCGTGTTGCCGTTCGTGTTGCCGTTCGTGTTCGTGTTCCCGTTGGTGTTCGTGTTCGTGTTCGTGTTGGTGTTCGTGTTGGTATTGCCATTGGTGTTGCCATTGGCGTTGTCACGGCACGCCGTGCGGCAGGCGTCGAAAGCCTGCCGGCAGGCTTCCGCGTTGGCATTGGCGGCGTTGCGGCACTGCTGGTAAGTCCGCGTGCAGTCCTGCTGGCACTGGCCGCGCTCGCTCTGCGCGGGCGACAGGAAGACGACGCCGGTGAGCGCGACGATCAGGGCCGCGGGTACGATCAAGAATGTGAGCCTCTTCTCCACTGTTTTTCCCTCCCACAACTCGAAACTGCTGGTTGCGATCAGACACGCCGGGCGCGACGCGCGCCCTGACGGGCGGCTTTCCGGGGGAACCACGAGATTGTCGGGGTTGAGCCTTTCGGCAGGATTAACCTAACACTTTTCCCGGGCCGAGTTGGTACGGGCACGTACCGTGGCGCCGAGGCGGGCGGCTATTTCAGATCGAGCACCCAGACGTTGCCTTTGACTTCGGCGTACTCGAAGACGATCTGATCGCCGCGCGGCGACCACGCGGGGTAGCGGACGTAGGCGTTCGGGCGGGTGAAGTTCGTGAGCTGTTTCTGCGCGCGCCCGTCGGCCGCGACCCAGAAGACGTTCCAGCGGCCGTCGCGCGAGCCGGCGAAGGCGATCTTGCTCCCGTCGGGCGACCAACTGTGCGGCCAACTCTGCCCGCCCGCCGAGGTCAACTGCACGGGCGCGCCGCCGTCCGCGGGCATGACGGCGACGTGCGTGTCCGCGCCGCGCTTGAACTCGAAGGCGATGCGCCGGCCGTCGGGCGACCAGCAGGGGAAGCCGGCCATCTCCGGGTCGGAGGTGAGGCGCGCGGGCTGGCCGCCGTCGAGCGAGGCCGCCCAGACGTTGACGGTGTCCGTGTCGCGGCGCGAGTTGTAGGCGAGGCGGCGGCCGTCGGGCGAGAAGCGGTGAAAGCTCATCGCCGGGTCGATGTCGTAAACGGGCCGCTCCTCGCCGCTGCGTAAATCCTTCACCCAGATTTTCGGGCCGCCCTGCCGCGCCGAGACGAAGGTGACGCGGTCGCCATCGGGCATCCAGCCGGGCAGCGCGACGCCCGTCTGCTCGGCCGTCAGCGGCGCGGCGTTGCGGCCGTCGGCGTCCATCAGCCAGACGTTCGTCGGGACGCCGAGACGCCAGACGCCGAAGGCGATCCGGCGGCCGTCGGGCGAGAAGGACGGGTTAGTTTTTCGCAGGCTGCGATCCTCGAACAGCGGGAACGGCGCGCCGGCGGCCGACCCGTCGCGCGGCGCGACGGCGACCGACCAGATGTCGCTCGTGAGCGACTGCGTGCTGTAGGCGATGCGCCGCCCGTCGGCCGAGATGCTGAGGTAGCGGATCGGCGTCGCGCCCGTGCCCTCGATCTTGACGGGGTCGCCGGCCGGGCCGCCCGTCTCGGGCGACACGGGCACGCGCCAGAGGCCGTAGGCCGCGCCGTCGAAGATGCCGGCGCAGTAGGCGAACTTGCCGTCGGGCGAGAAGACGAAGTCGGAGAAGGGCTGCGCGTTGCGCGCGAGTTGGAGCAGGTGGCCGCCCGGCCCGGCCCTCACGGCGTCGCCCGCGTCGGCCGCGACAGACCAAATCTCGGCCATGTTGGTGTCGTAAGAGTAGAAGACGATCCGGCGGCCGTCGGGCGTCCAGACGGGTGCGCCGTGGCCGCCGGGCGGCGATCCTGCGCGCGTGATCTGCCGCGGCTCGCCGCCGCGTGCCG
>DATCVD010000395.1:0-3921 GCA_036567125.1 Pyrinomonadaceae bacterium
CCGCCGCCGGCGACGAGCGCGACGGCGGCGAACGTGGCGGCGAGCATCACGCCCGCCACGGCCATCAGGATTCTGTTGAGTAGGTCTTTCATCAGTCACCTCTCGCCCGCGACGCTCTGGCCTCAAACGGCTGCCACCGCCGATGCCGGCCACCCACGCGCGGACACCCTCCCTTTTCAATGCCCGTGCCACAACTCGACAAAGCGAGAAAAGCCAGCAAAGCGCCGCCCCGCGCCCGCAACCGCGGATCGGCCCTGTCAACGCCGGTTGACAAGCGCCGCGTCTCGCGGCGGCCCGCGAAGAGCGGTCGCGCGCGGCGAACGGACGCGCCGACAAAGACTTAGCCGCCTGTCGCCCGCGGTTGACACGCGCCGGCAGCTTTCAACAGGCGGCAACTCCCGTTAACTCGCCGGGCCGCCCGCCGAAAACTGCCCGTTAAAAAAGAAAAGCCCGCGCCTCACGACGCGGACTCAAAACCCCCGAAAGCTGCCGGCTACGATCTCGCCCCTGTCAACGCTTGAAGAAGATCACCGCCTGCGCGTCCTCGAAAACTTTCTCCCAGCCCTCGTCCTCGCGCAGCAAACTCGCCAGCGCGGCGTCGGGCGCGATCATCACGGCGCGAACCCGGTCGCGTTCGAGCAGCGCGCGCCAGCCCGGCTCGCCCGCCTCGGCCCGCAGGTAGTCTTCGACCAGCGCGTCGCCGTAAACGTCCGCACGCCCGTCGATGTAAACCGCGCGCTCCGGGTGCAGCTTCCAGACGAGGTAGCCGCCCCAGCCGTAAGCGTTGAAGACGGGGCCGGCCTGCTTCTGCCCGCGCAGGAACTCGACGGCCGCCGCCGGGTACTTCTCTCTTTCGACCGACTCCTGCCGCCCGGCCGCGCGCGCGACCGTCACGACGCAGAGCGCGGCGGGGACGACGACGAACAGCGTCGCGTTCAAGATCAACTGGAGCGCGGGCGTCCTCGCCGCGCCCCCGCCCTTCGTCGCTGGCGGCCGCCGCCGCTCGTTGACGAGCAGCCACGCGTGCTCGGCGAGCACGGGCGCGGCGACGAGCGCGAAGAAGGGGATGTTGCGCCACGAGCGCAGCGCGGCGTAGGCCGAAACAGCGAGCAGCAACAGCTCCGACGGGCGGGGGCGGCGCGGCGAGAGCGCGAGCGCGGCGAACGTCGAGAGCAGCAGCAGCGCGAACGGCAGCGCCTCCGTGCGGTGGAAGTCCGGCGACAGCCACTCCTGTATGTTCCGCTGCATCGCGCCCGAAGCGATGGTCTCCAGCGGGTACGTGAACAGCCTGACGCCGTTCGGGTTCAGGGCCACCGCCGCCGCGCACGCCGCGAGCGCGACGCACAGCGGGCGCACGCCCGACCACGCGCCGCCGAGTCGCCGCCTGACGGACGACGCGCGCGCCGCTTCTTCTTCTTGCGTCACCTCTTTCCGCGCTTCAAGCTCTCGCGCCTCTCCGCCCGCCGGCGCGGACAGTTCGTCGAGCGCGACGCCGACGATGGTGACGCCGACGAGCGCGAGGCCGAGCGCGAACGCGCCGTGCATGTTCGCCCAGACGAGCATCAGCGCGGGCAGGGGCCACAAGCAGCGCGCCCGCCGTTCGAGCGCGTAGCGTCCGAGCAGAAGGACGAAGACGCTGGTGAGCAGGAACGAGATCATCTGCGGCCTCACGCCGAGGATCGGCGCGCAGGCGAGCGTCGCCAGCAAGACCGCCGCGCCCGCGAGCGTCGGGTGCGACGCGCGCTCCGCCGCGCGACGGTACGCGAAGCCCAGCGCCGCCGTCATCACGAGCGAGAACGAACCGATGAGGCCCGCCCAGCCCGCGACCTCGAAGACGGCGAACATCAGGACTTCCGTCAGCCACTCGTGCGCGACCCACTCGCGGCCCGCCGCCGTGTGCGAGAAGATGTCCGTGCGCGGGACGGTGCCCGTCTCCGCGATGAACTGTCCCGTCCGCAGGTGCCACCAAAAATCGGGATCGGTCGCGGGCGCGACCGTCAGCGCGAAGACGACGGACAGCAGCACGAACGGGAGCAGCCGCCGCGTCGTCAGCAGCGCGCGCAGCCGCCCCGCCGCGCGCGACCGCCCGGCGTCCGGCGCGCCGTCACCCGCGCGGGTCGTCGCGCCCGCCCGCGTCAGCCCGTCGATGTTTGTCGAACTCTCCACCCGCGATCATCTCCGCCGCGCCGCCCGTCAGCGCTGCATCAACTGCGCCGCGATGAGCGCGACGCTCGCGCCCGCGCCCGCGATGGTGAACGTCCACTCGACGAGCGCGCTGCGGCCGTGCGCTAAGCCGCGCAGCATGACGATGCCGCACTTCCAACCGTCCTGCTGGTAGAACGGCAGCAGGTTCGTCGCCGCCAGCAGCAAGTTCATCGCACCGAAGATCGTGCCCGGCGACAGGGCCGCCGCGCACAAATTCACGACCACGCCCGCCAGCAGCACGAGCACCTGCTGGCTCAGCGGCCGGCCCTGCAACGCGCGCACGTCGAAGCGCACGTAAGCGCCGACCGGCAGCGCGTGCAATTTGAATTCGACCCCGCCCCGGCGGAAGCCCCACACGCGCGGCCCCCACCCCAGCCCCAGCTCCGGCGCGGGCACGCGGCACGCGCGCGCCGCGACGAGATGCCCGAGTTCGTGAATCAACATCGCGACGAGGAGTGAGAGCGAGGCGTGTAAGAGCATGGGGCAGGATTTAGGAGTTAGGATTCAGGGGTTAGGGGTTAGGATTCGGAATGTTTGCCTTTTGGGCGGGCGGCCGTTTGAGCGGGTGGCTGTTTGAGCAAGCGTCCGTGATTCAGGGTGTGACTTGATTCAACTCTTGTTCCGAATCCTAGCTCCTGAATCCTAGCCCCTAACCCCTGCTCTCATGATCGCAGTTGCAGCCCCTGCTGGTTGTCGTCTTGCAGGAAGTCGCCGACGTTGATGGCGAGGCGCTTGAGTTTTTTGTAGAGCGTCTGGCGCGAGCCGAGGCCGAGGGCGGTGGCGGCGCGGGCGACGTTGTAGTCGTGCAGGCGCAGGGCTTCGGTGATGAGGCGGCGCTCGAAGTCGTCGAGCATGTTTTCGAGCGGCGCGGGGCCGTGGCCGAGTTCGGCCGACGCGCGCGCGGGCGTCGGGCTGATGCGCGGGCTGATGTCGGCGGCGCAGATGGTCTGGCCCTCGTCGGCGTAGAGCACGAGCCGCTCGATCTCGGCGGCCAGCTCGCGGACGTTGCCGGGCCAAGAGTAGCCCTGCAAGACCTGTATCGCCTCGGCCGTGATGCCGGCGACGGCGCGGTCGTTGCGGCGCGTGAAGTGGGTCAGGTAGTGACTGATGAGCGCGGTGATGTCGTCGGGCCGCTCGCGCAGGGCCGGGACTTCGAGCGTGAGCGCGGCGACGCGGTAGTAGAGGTCTTCGCGGAAGCGGCCCTCGCGCGCCTCCCGGCCGAGTTCCTTGTGCGTGGCGGCGACGACGCGGACGTTCACCTTGCGCGGCGACTTCTCGCCGAGCGTGTGGACTTCGCCTTCCTGCAGGAAGCGCAGCAGCTTCGGCTGGAGGTGGAGCGGGAGATCGCCGATCTCGTCGAGGAAGAGCGTGCCGCCTTCGGCCGCGCGCACCAAGCCTTCGTGATCCGCGTGCGCGCCGGTGAACGCGCCCTTGCGGTGGCCGAACAGGAGGCTTTCGATGAGGTCGGCCGGCGCGGCCGTGCAGTTGAAGGGGATGAACGGCGCGCTGGCGCGGCGGCCCAAGCGGTGGATCGCGCGGGCGACCAGCTCCTTGCCCGTGCCCGACTCGCCCGTGACGAGCACGGTCGATTCGGAGTCTTTGACGCGCTCGACGGCGCGCGCCAGTTCCGACATGCGGCGGCTGACGAAGACCATCCCCGGCAGCGTCGCCGACGGGACGGCCGCCGCGGGCGCGAGACTTTCGGCGGCGAGCGGC
>DATCVD010000396.1:0-2016 GCA_036567125.1 Pyrinomonadaceae bacterium
CTCCAGGGGAAGCTCGACGAGATGCACGCGTCGCTGTTCGAGCGCGCCCGCCCGGAAGAAGCCCGCGCCGAAGAAGACGACGCGCGCCGCGTGAACGCCGGCGCGCGAAGCGCCGACGGAACAAGCTACAGCGCGCGGGCCGTGCGGCATCAGACGCACGGCCCGCGCGCTTTTTTGCGTGAACCGCGGCGCGCGTTCGGGCGTCCGGCTTCGGTCAGGCGGCCTTCGGTCAGCCGGTCAAAATCGTCTGTCAGAGTGACGGGGCGTTGAACGGGGCGAGAATGCGCGGCGTGAGTTTAGGCGCGGAAACCGCGGGGAGGCGCGGCACGCGGCGCGCGGCACGGTGATTGTTTAAGGACGGTCGGGCGGCGCGAATCGGTCGCGGCCGCCGCAAGCGAACGACTTCCTGAGTCGGAGGGGAAACGGATCGTGGCTACCAACATCGGCCTTCGCAAAAAACTTACCTCGCTCGTCGCCCTCGCGGCCTGTCTGCTGGCGGGGGCCGCCTCGGCCGACGCGCAGACGGTCTGCGTCGCGCAGGGCCAGACCAAGACCTTCACCTACAAGCAGTCGCCGGCCGCGCCGGGCGTCGCCACGGCGACCTTCAAGCTCGAACACGACCTGCTGACCGTCGATTACCAGAACATCGCGCCGACGGCACACCTTTCGGGCGTCGCCTTCAACGTCGCGCCGCAGGTCGCGCTCGAAAGCGACTCCGCCGCGACGGCGTCCGACGGGTGGGAGGCCGGCCCCGGCTCGGGCGGCGGCCTCGGCAACTACGACTTCGTCGCCCACGGCAGCGGCGGCAAGCTCCGCCTCGCGCCCGGCGCGGGCGGCAAGGCGACCTTCACGCTCGACTACGGCCGCGCCGAAGTCTGCATCACGAAAACCATCGCGCACCTGACCGGCCTCGCCGGCGGCACCTCCAAACCCGTCGGCGTGCTGACGGGCGAAGGGAAGACCACCCCGAACGTGCCCACCTACGTCGACTAACGAACCGCCCAAGACATCTCCCCGAAAAGAGGACGGGCGACTCCACTCTCCGAGTCGCCCGTCCTCTTTCTTCGCCCGCCGGCCGCCGCTACTTCTTAGTGACCCAGTAAGTGTCGCGCATCGCGTAGCGCGAGCTGGTGCGCGCCGAAGTGTCAACGAGCCGCGGCGAGATGAAGGCCGTGTGCGGCTCCGTGCCCAGACTGTTACGCGGGTGGCGCTGGAGCTGGCCGCCGCGCACCTCGGCCGTGTAGCTCTTGAACGGCTTCCCGTTCACCTTCGCCACCACCGTGTACTGGCCGTCGCGCTTGGTGAGATCGGCCATCGTCATCCAGCGCACCTGCTTCTCGGCCGGGAAGTGGAACTCCTGATAGAGAAACTGCCAGTCGGTCTGCGTCACCACGACGGGGCTGCGGGTCGCCGCGATCTCCTGCCCGCCGTGGAGTATGTGCAGCGTGACGAGCGCCCTGTTCGGAGTGCCGGGCGGCAACTCCCGGAGGCTCGTCCACCAGCTGAACTCAAGGCGGCTGTCGGGCTCTTCGGGCCGGTGGGAAAAATGGGCGAGGTCGCGCCACGGCCCTTCGCGGACGAAGGTGGTCGTCGGGTTGAAGGGGTCTGTGCCCACTTCGCGCTTCAACGTGAAGGGCAGCGTCGTTATGGGCTGCCCGTCGATGTTGACCGAGAGCACGTAATCGCCCGGCTCGCCGATCTGCGCGTTGCCGGGCACGCCGTCCGGCTTGAACATCCCGAACGCGGTGTAGCTGGCGAGCGGCGCTTCCAGACGCAGCGGCACGCTCGCCACCACCTGCCCCGTAGCGCGCGCGACGACGAAGGTCGCCTTCTGCCCCCGCGCCGGCGGGAACACGACCTCCAAATCTTCGACCAGAAACCCGCCCTGATTCTCGTAGAAGCGCAACTGCATGAACGACTGATACTCGACGGCCGGCCTGTACGTCTGCGCGGCCGCCTGCGCCGCCGGCCGGCTTGCGCTCTCGGTCGGGGCGGGCGTCGGGGCAGGCGTCGCGG
>DATCVD010000397.1:0-5741 GCA_036567125.1 Pyrinomonadaceae bacterium
GCGAGGCCGCGGTCGTCGCCCGCGAGTACGCGCCCGGCGACACGCGCCTCCTGGCCTACCTCGTCGCGCACGCGTCAGAGCGCGCACTCCTGCCGCGTCTCGGCGCGGACGGCGGGGCGAGTCTGCCGGAGGGACGGCGTCGCCAACGTCTGCCGAACGGCATGTCCGTCGTGCACCACGGCAGCTTCCAGACGAGCGTCCTGTACAAGGAGATATTCGAGGACGAGGTCTACTTCCGCCATGGCGTGACGGTCGCCGACGGCGACTGCGTCTTCGACGTGGGGGCCAACATCGGACTGTTCTCGCTCTACGTCAACCGGCGTTGCGAGGGCGCGAGCGTCTACGCCTTCGAGCCGATCCGCCCGAACTTCGAGACGCTGCGCGCGAACCTGTCGCTCTACGGCGTGCGCGCGAAACTGTTCGAGTGCGGGCTGGGCGACCGCGCGGGCGAGGCCGAGTTCACCTTCTACCCGCAGGCGGCGGGGCTTTCGGGACGCGTCGCTAGCGTCGCCGAGGACAAGAGCGCGACGCGGGCCATCGTCCTCGACTGGCTCGGCCACGCGGCCCCCGGCGCGCAGGAGTCGATCCTTCCGCGCGAGCAGTTGGACGAGGCGCTCGACGAATACCTCCGGGCCGAGACCTACCTCTGCCCCATGAGGACGCTCTCCGAAGTCATCCGCGAGGAGGGCGTCGGGCGCATCGACCTCCTGAAGATCGACGTGGAGGGCAGCGAGTCCGACGTGCTGCGCGGCATCGACGAAGACGACTGGATCAAGATCGGGCAGCTCGTGATGGAAGTCCACTCGGCCGAGCTTCTGGACGAGGTCGGCGCGATGCTGAAGCGGCGCGGCTACGAAACGGCCGTCGAAGAGAACTTCTCGGCCGCCGCCTCTGACCCCGGAGCGGCGGACGCGCGCGTCTTCACGCTCTACGCCGTCCACCCGTCGCGGCGCGCGAAGTCGGGCGACGCGCGGGCCACCGGCGGCGACGCGGCGTCGCCTTCGTCATCTTCGTCGCCTTCGTCACCTTCGTCGCCCGCCGCGCCTCTGGATGTCGGCGAGGTGCGCGCGCACCTGCGGGAGAAGTTGCCGGACTACATGATCCCCTCGGCCTTCACCGTGCTCGACGCCATGCCGCTCACGCCGAACGGCAAGGCCGACCGCCGCGCGCTCTCCGCACTCGACCCGCGAGGGCCGGCGGCCGACGGGGGCGACGACTACGTCGCGCCGCGCACGCCGACCGAGGAGGCGCTGGCCGAGGTGTGGTCGGAGCTTCTGGGCGTGGCGCGGCCGGGCGTGAACGACAACTTCTTCGACGCGGGCGGTCATTCACTACAGGCGACGCGGCTGGTCGCGCAGGTGAGGTCGGTCTTCGGCGTCGAGCTGACGCTGCGCGACTTCCTACGCTCCTCGACCATCGCCGGCCTCGCCGAAATCATCGAGCAGGCCATCCTCGCCACGGCCACCTCGACGAAGCTCGAAGAGGTGCTCGAACTGCTCGAAGGTCTCGGCGACACCGAGGCCGAGCGCCTGCTGGAAGTGGACGCCGAATTGGGCGACGGGTGACGGCGGCCGCGCGACTCGCATGCGGCCCCCGCCCGCGCGCTCGCCAAACGTCTCCGGAAGACAGACCGTGACCAGGGAAATCACAGAACAGTCGGAGCGGCTGAAAAAACTCTCGCCCGCCAAGAGGGCGCTGCTGCTCAAGGCGCTGCGGCGCGACGCCGCGCGCCGCGAGGGGGCCAAGACCATCGCGCGGCGCGAGCGGCAAGGGCCGGCCCCACTCTCGTTCGCGCAGCAGCGGCTCTGGTTCATCGATCAACTGACGCCCGGAAGCCCGCTCTACAACGTGCCGAAGGCCGTCCGCCTCGCGGGCCCGCTACAGGTCGCGGCCCTCGCGCAGAGCTTCGGCGAGATCGTCCGCCGCCACGAAATCTTGAGGACTACCTTCGCCTCCGAGGCGGGACAGCCCGTGCAGGTCGTCGGCGCGGCGCGGCCCGTGTCGCTCGCTGTCGTAGACCTGTCGGGCCTGCCGGAGTCCGAGCGCGAGGCGCTCGCGCAGAGGCTCACTGATGAGGAGGCGCTGCGCCCCTTCGACCTCGCGGCGGGGCCGCTCGTGCGCGCCACGCTGCTCCGGGTCGGCGACGGCGAGCACCGGCTCCTGCTGACGATGCACCACGTCATCGCGGACGGCTGGTCGATGGGCGTGCTGATACGAGAGACGGCCGAACTCTACAGGGCGTTTAGCGGCGGCGGCCCGTCGCCGCTCGCCGAGTTGCCCGTGCAGTACGCGGACGTGGCGGAGTGGCAGCGCGAGTGGCTGCGCGGCGAGGCCGTGGAGGGGCAACTCGCCTACTGGAAGCGGCAGCTCGCGGGCGCGTCGCAACTGCAACTGCCGACCGACCGGCCGCGCCCCGGCGCGCAGAGCTTCCGCGGAGCGCGCCACCGCGTCGCGCTCCCGCGCTCGCTCGCCGACTCGCTCAAGTCGCTCGGCGAGCGCGAGGAGACCACCCTGTTCACGGCGCTGCTGGCGTGCTTCCTCGTGCTGCTGCACCGCTACTCGGAGCAGGACGACATCGTCGTCGGCTCGCCCGTCGCCAACCGCGCGCAGGCCGAGACGGAGGGGATGATTGGCTTCTTCGCCAACGTCATGGTGCTGCGCGCAGACCTCTCCGGCGACCCGACCTTCCGCGAGCTCGTGGCCCGCGTGCGCGAGGTGTCGCTGGAGGCGCAGACCAACCAGGACGTGCCCTTCGACCGCCTCGTCGAGGAGCTACAGCCCGAACGCGACCTCAGCCGCCACCCACTGTTTCAGGTGGCCTTCGCCTTCCACAACCTCGCGCCGACGCTCACGCTTCCCGGTCTCGACGTGAGCCTCATCGACTCGCACACGGGGACGGCGAAGTTCGACCTCCTGCTCGATCTCTCGGAGACGGCGGACGGCCTCGTCGGTTTCCTCGAATACGGCACGGACTTGTTCGACGCGGCGACGGCCGCGCGGCTCGCGGCCCACTTCCAGACGCTGCTCGAAGGCGTCGTCGCCGACCCCGAACGGCCGCTCTCCGAGCTGCCGCTACTCACCGCGCGGGAGCGGCGCGAGCTGTTCGACGACCCCGCCGCGCGGCGCACCTACCCGGCCGACGCGTGCCTCCACCGCCTCTTCGAGGCGCAGGTCGAGCGAAGCCCGGAGGCGACGGCCCTGACCTTCGAGGGCCAGCACCTCACCTACGCCGAACTCAACCGCCGCGCCAACCAACTCGCGCGCCGCCTGCGTCGGCTCGGCGTCGGCCCGGATGTGCCCGTCGCCGTCTGCATGGAGCGGTCTATCGAGTTGGTCGTCGCGCTGCTCGGCGTGCTCAAAGCGGGCGGGGCTTACCTGCCGCTCGACCCGGCCTACCCGCGGCAGCGCCTCGCCTACATGCTCGAAGACGCCGCCGTCCGCCTCATGCTCACGCAGGAGCGTTTGGCCGAAGGGTGGGAGGGCGACGCGCGCGGCGTGCGGGTCGTGTGCCTCGACGGCGGGTGGGCGGAGGTGGAGCGCGAGCGCGGCGAGAATTTGCCGGCGGCCGTCGCCGCGCCCGACAACCTCGCCTACGTCATCTACACCTCCGGCTCGACGGGGAAGTCGAAGGGCGTCGGAGTCAGCCACCGCAACGTCGCCCGACTCTTCGGCGCGACCGAGGAGTTGTTCGGCTTCGACCGCGAGGACGTGTGGACTCTCTTCCACTCTTACGCGTTCGACTTCTCGGTCTGGGAGTTGTGGGGCGCGCTGCTCTACGGCGGCCGGCTGGTGGTCGTCTCCTATTGGGTCAGCCGCTCGCCCGAATCCTTCCACGCGCTGCTCGCGGACGAAGGCGTCACCGTGCTCAACCAGACGCCCTCGGCCTTCCGCCAGTTAATACGCGTCAATTCGTCCACGGCGGCCGAGCGCGCGCTCCGGCTCCGCTACGTCATCTTCGGCGGCGAGGCGCTCGAACTCAACAGCCTGCGGCCGTGGTTCGAGCGGCACGGCGACGAGCGCCCGCACCTCGTCAACATGTACGGCATCACGGAGACGACCGTCCACGTCACCCACCGCGCGCTCTCGCGCGAAGACCTCGCCGCCGACGCCGGCAGTCGCGTCGGCCGCGCCCTGCCCGACCTGCGCGTCCACCTGCTCGGCCGCCACCTTCAGCCCGCGCCCTTCGGCGTCCCCGGACAGATGTTCGTGGGCGGCGACGGCGTGGCCCGCGGCTACCTCAACCGCCCCGCGCTCACCGCCGACAGGTTCGTCCCCGACGCCTTCTCGTCGAGTCCGGGCGCGCGCCTCTACCGCTCCGGCGACCTCGCCCGCCGCCGCCCCGACGGCGACCTCGAATACCTCGGCCGCATCGATCACCAGGTGAAGATCAGGGGCTTCCGCATCGAGCTGGGCGAGATCGAGTCGGCGCTCGACCGCCACGAGGCCGTACACGAGACGGTCGTGCTGGCGCGCGAGGACGCGCCCGGTGAGAAGCGCCTGGTCGCTTACGTCGTGCCCGACCCGCGGTACCAGCAGGGCAACGGCCACGGCGCGGGCGGCGAGTGGACGGCCGAGCAGGTCTCGCAGTGGGGCTGGGTCTTCGACGAGACCTACGCGCAGTCCGCGCCCAAGCAAGACCCGACCTTCAACATCAACGGCTGGAACAGCAGCTACACGGGGCTGCCCATCTCCGACGAGGAGATGCGCGAGTGGGTGGAGCAGACGGTCGAGCGCATCGGCCGCTTCGAGCCGGCGCGCGTCCTTGAGATCGGCTGCGGCACGGGGCTGCTCCTCTTCCGCCTTGCCCCGCGCTGCGTGAACTACTGCGCGACAGACTTCTCGCAGGTCGCGCTCGACTACGTGCGGCAGGTGCTCGCGGAGAAGGGCGAGGAGTGGCCGCAACTCTCGCTGCACCACAAGACGGCCGACGACTTCGAGGGCTTCGAGCCGGGGTCGTTCGACGCCGTCGTCCTCAACTCGATTGTCCAGTACTTCCCCAGCGTCGACTACCTGCTCAAGGTGCTCGAAGGCGCGGCGCGCGTGGTGCGGCCGGGCGGCCTCATCTTCGTCGGCGACGTGCGCAGCCTCCCGCTGCTCGAAGCCTTCCACTTCTCGGTGCAACTGCAACAGGCGTCGCCCGCGCTGCCCGTCGTGCAGTTGCAGCAGCGCGTCAGGAAGCAACTGGCGCAGGAGGACGAACTCGTCCTCGACCCGGCCTTCTTCGCCGCCCTCGGCGCGCACCTCCCGCAACTCGGCGGCGCGCGACTTTTGCTCAAGCGCGGGCGACACCTGAACGAACTCACGCGCTTCCGCTACGACGCCGTCCTGCGCGTCGGCGGCGACGGCGCGGCCGACGCGCAGCCGCCCCTCCACGCATCGCTCGACTGGCAGGCCGAAGAACTGTCACTGCCGGAACTTCACTGCCGCCTCGTCGGCGAGCAGCCGGCCGGCCTGACCGTGACGCGCGTGCCCAACCGCCGCGTGTGGGCCGAGTTCAAGGCGCTGGAGTTGGTCTCCGGCGGCAACCCGCCCGAGACGGTCGGCGACCTGAGACAGTTGACGCAGACGGCCGACGCCTCGGAGGCCGTCGACCCCGAAGACCTCTGGTCGCTCGGCCAGTTCCTGCCCTACGACATCGACATCGGCTGGTCGGGCTCTGGCGAAGGCTGCTGCTTCGACGTGGCCTTCACGCACCGCGCGGCGTCCGAAGCGGCCGGCGCGGCCCGCGCCCTCGCGCCCGC
>DATCVD010000398.1:0-2086 GCA_036567125.1 Pyrinomonadaceae bacterium
GCGCCGGGGCAGGGCCGCGTCGACGTGGCGGCGTTCGAGGTGATCGACACGGCCAGCGGCCGCCGGGCGCGGGGCATCTCCGTGGAGGTCGAGGAGGTGGGCGAGCGCGGGCGCGAGGTGACGGCCTTCGTCGATTACGAGGAGTTGGACGGGCTGATCAAGGGTCTGGAATCGGTGGGCAAGATAGATCGCGGCGAGACGCAACTCCCCAGCTTCGAGGTCAGCTACCGCACGAAGGGCGACCTCGTCGTCTCGGTGTTCAGCACTCGCGGCGGCCTCGCCCGGTGCGTCGTCTCGGCCGGCGAGTTCGCCGTGGCGCGCGTCGCGATCCCGCTCGAAGAGTTGGCGAACCTCCGCACGCTGCTCTCGACGGCGAAGAACCGGCTCGACGACGCGCGCACCGTCAAAGATAGGTGAGCAGTTAACGAAGAGGCCGAGACGGTAGCGCCCCCCTGCCGGCCCCGCGGCTCACCTTCCGCGACGGACGCCGCCGGGGCTTGCCCGGCCCGCTCTTCAGCAGCCCTCGCAACGTCCTGACGCCGGCCTCCAGAATCAAGTCGCCCGCCCCGCCGCCCGCGAGCCTGACCAGCACGGGCGGCACGAAATCCTCCCTCGGCGTGCCGTTCAGGTGGAACAACTTCTCGGCGGCGTAGTTGAGTCTGATCCCGGTGTTGGGGAGTTGCAGGTCGAAGACCGCGCCGTTCAGGCCCGCCATCCGCGTGCCGACGACCGTGGCCCGCCTCGTCGCGTCGAGGCCGACGGCGACGCCTTCGCCCATGCTCGCCGTCCAGCGCCCGACGAGCGCGACGACGGGCGACGCGTAAGTCCACCCGCCGCGCGGCGACACTTCTCTCGTCCAACTCCGGCCGCGCCGCGGCTCGCCTTTCTGGTACGCCATCCGGCGCGCGACGAGTCGCCCCATGATGGGTTCGGCCACCGACGTGTTGCCGCCGCTCTGGGTCGCGCGCAGGTCGAGGATCAGTCCGCGCGTGCCTCTGAGTTCTTCGAGGGCCGCGTCGAACTCGCCGACGGTTTCGTCGGAGCCGAGGTCGTTGATCTTCACGTAGCCGATCCCGCCCCGCAGCAGCCTCCACTCCACCTTCCGCCTGATCTGAAAATTGTCGACGGTCGTGTGGCCCGGCAGATCGAGTCGGAAGGCGGCCTTCGCGCCGCCCGCGCCCCTCGCTTCGACGACTCTCGGCGTGTCCCGCCTCCCGGCCAGCAAGGCCCTGAGCGCCCAGCCCATCGCCCCGCCGTCGGCGCTCTTGAGCGACACGCCGAGCCTTTCTTCGACGGCCCGCCTGACGGGCACGCCGTTGACGGAGACGATCTCCATCCCCACCCTCAACCCGGCCTGCTCGGCGCTGAACCCCTCGCGCAGTTGCGTGATGACGGCCCGGCCCCGTTGCCACTCGGCCCACACGTCCAGCCCGGTGGGCACGAGCCGCGTCGAACGGCTCGTGTTGATTTTGAGGTGCGTGTGCGGATCGTATAGCTCTTCGAGCACCCGCTCCAGCAGCGTGACGAACTCCCGCTTGTCGCCGACGCGCGCGGCCAGCGGGCGGTAAACTTCCCTCACCCGTTCCCAGTCGGTCTGCTTCCTGTCGAAGTACGCGTAATCGTCCCGCAACTTCGCCCACAGGTGATCGAAGTCCTGCGTGTACTGCTCCGGCGTGATGCCCTGTTGCGGGGGCTGGGCGGGACGCGCGAGGCCGCCCGGCGGCGCGGAGGCCGACAGCAGGCAGCCCAGCGCCAACAGGGTTCTCAACATCACGGTTTGACAGACGGCCCGCATCTTCGACACGCGCATTCAATCACGCGGGAGACTTTTTGTCAGCAGGCGGTCGCGGTTAAACCTGCTAAGATGGCGCGTCGGAGCAGCGTCCGGGCCGCGTGACTTTGCCGGGTAAAGCACGCGCCCGTCCGCGTCTCACCCTGAGTCCGTAAGGAGAGTAAGCAATGGCCGCACTCGTCTTCCGTCTCGCCGCCGCACTCTTAGTCACGCCGCTCTGGGCGACGCCCGCGCGGCCGCAGCCGCCGGCCGCGGCGACCGGCCTGACGCTGGAATGGGCCTTGGGCGACGAGG
>DATCVD010000399.1:0-5596 GCA_036567125.1 Pyrinomonadaceae bacterium
CGGGCGCGCCTCGTCGCGGCGGACTGTTGCGCGGCGGCCGCCAAATCCTGCTTGACAGCCGGCGCGCGGGGCGCGTAAGTTTCGGCCCTCCGAGGGGGCGTGGAGGCGCACCCGTTCTGGTGAGCGGCGCGGTCTTCAAAACCGTCCGTGGGTCTGTGAGAGCAGGCCCAGGTGGGTTCGATTCCCACACGCCTCCGCCAAAAAGCTGTTAGCCGCTAGCTCTTAGCTTTTAGCTCTCTCGTTAATCACGGGGCGGCTTCACCGATAACGCTCCAAGCCTCAACAGCACTCAACGGCTAACAGCTAACAGCTAACAGCTAACAGCTAACAGCTAACAGCTAACAGCTAACAGCTAACAGCTTCTTTTCCTCACATGCGCGACTGGATTGCACTCAACATGACGCCGGGCGTGGGGCCGCGCGCGGCGGCGCGGCTGCTCGAAAGGTTCGGGTCGGCCGAGGGCGTGTACGCGGCGCTGCGGGCGGAGTTGGAGCGCCTGCGTTTGAGGCCCGAAGCGGTCGAGAGCATCGCGCTGAGAGACCGGCACGAGGAGGCCGCGCGCGAGTTGGAGCGCGTGCGCGAGCTGGGCGCGGACGTGCTCGTTCTGGACGACGGCACGTACCCGCAGCTCCTGCGCGAGATCGCCGACCCGCCGATCACGCTCTACGTCAGGGGCGCGTGGGCCGAGTGCTTCGAGGGGCCGTGCGTCGCCGTAGTCGGCTCGCGCAGGTGCTCGACCTACGGGCAGAACGTGGCGACGCTGCTGGCGCGCGAGTTGGCGTCGCGCGGCGTCGTGATCGTTTCGGGGTTGGCGCGGGGGATCGACGCGGCCGCGCACCGCGGCGCGTTGGAGGCGGGCGGGCGGACGGTCGCCGTCCTCGGCACGGGCGTGGACGAAGTCTACCCGCGCGATCACAAAAAGTTGGCCGCGGAGATACTTGAGCGCGGCGGCGCGCTCGTCTCGCAGTTCCCGCTCTCGACGCCGCCGATCCCCGAAAACTTCCCGTACCGCAACCGCATCATCAGCGGACTGAGCCTCGGCGTCGTGCTCGTCGAGGCGGCGGAGAACAGCGGCAGCCTCATCACCGCGCGCCTCGCCATCGAGCAGAACCGCGAGGTCTTCGCCGTGCCGGGGAACATCACCTCGCGCAACTCCTTCGGTACGAACTACCTGATCAAGGGCGCGGGCGCGAAGCTGGTGCAGCAGTGGCAGGACGTGGTCGCGGAGTTCCCGGCGGACATCGCGGCGCGCATACTCCCGCCGGAGCTGAAGAAGGAGACGGCGGCGGCGGCCGCCGCGACCGTGCCGGCGGGAGTCTCCGACGAGGAGCGCGCGGTGCTCAAGCTGCTGTCGGGCGACGAGGCGGTGCACGTCGACGCGCTGTCGGAGGCGACGGGGCGGCCCGTGCAAGAGCTGGCGGGCGTGCTGTTGGGGCTGGAGATGCGCGACCTCATCAGGCAACTGCCCGGCAAGTGCTTCGTGAGGAAGTTGTAGGCTCCCGCCGTCCGGAGAGCGCGCCGCGGCGGCCCGCCGCGCGGAACGCCCGCCCTTCCTATTGACAGCCGATAGGTCGGCCCGTATAATCGCGCTCCTATCGGACGGCGAGAGGAGAGGCGATGGGGGGACAGAAGACCGATCTCTTGAAGCAGGGCACGCTCGAACTCCTGATCCTGCGCCTGCTGCGCACGGGGCCGCTCAACGGGTGGGACGTGATGCAGCGCATCAGGCTCGTGTCGGGCGAGGTCTTAACCATCACGCCCGGCGCGCTCTACCCGGCGCTGCACCGCTTGGAAGGGCGCGGGCTGATCTCGGCGGAGTGGGGCGCGTCGGAGAACAACCGGCAGGCGAAGTTCTACCGGCTGACGGCGGCCGGGCGGAAGCGGCTCGACGCCGAGCGCGCGGCGTGGGCGCGCTTCGCCGGCGCGGTCGAGGCGATCCTGCGGGACGCGTGAGCGGGGAAGGGGGCCGGGCGTGTTGAAGATGCGGCTGCGGGCGCTGCTGCGCCGGCGGGAGGCGGAGCGCGAACTCGACGCGGAACTGCGTTACCACTTGGAGCGGCAGATCGAGCAGAACGTCGCGGGCGGGATGGGCCGCGAAGAGGCGCGCCGCGCCGCGCTGAAAGAGTTCGGCGGGCTGCCGCAGGCGAAGGAGTACTGCCGCGACGCGCGGGGCGTCCGGGTGGTCGAAGACCTGTGGCACGACGTGCGCTACGGCGCGCGCCTGATGCTGAGGAGTCGCGGCCCGGCGCTCGTCGCCGTCGTCGCGCTGGCGCTCGGCATCGGCGCGAACACCGCCATCTTCTCGGTCGTCAACTCGCTGCTGCTGCGCCCCCTGCCCTACCGGCGGCCCGAGCAGTTGGTGAAGGCTTACCAGTCCGCGCCCGACCCGTCGAAGGGGATGCTGCCCTCCGTCTGGTCTTACCCGCGCTTCGAGATTTTGCGCGGCGAGAGCCGGAGCTTCGCGGCGGTCGCGGGCCACACGCAGAACCCCTACAACCTGACGGGGACGGACGAGCCGGAGCGGCTGCAAGTCGAGATGGTGTCGGCCGGCTACTTCCCCCTGCTCGGCGTCGAGGCGGCGGCCGGGCGCACCTTCACGGCGGAAGAGGACGGGGCCGGGGCGGCGAACCCGGCGGCGCTTCTGAGCCACGGCCTGTGGCAGCGGCGCTTCGGCGGCGACGAGCGCGTGCTCGGCCAGACCGTCGAACTCGACAAGCGCGCCTTCACCGTCGTCGGCGTGCTGCCGCCGGGCTTCCGCGGGCAGACGGGGACGGCCGACGCGTGGGTCACGATGGCGGCCGCGCCGCTCCTGCGCTACCCGAAGATTCTCACCAACGCGAACAACGCGTGGTTTCAGGTCGTCGCCCGGCTGCGCGACGGCGTCACGGCCGAAGAGGCGCGGGCCGAGATGGCGGCCGTCAGCCAACGCATCGAGCGGCAGCACCCGGGGCCGAAGCAGGCCATGCAGGCGGGCGCGCGGGTCGTCACGCTCGCGCCCTTGCGGGCGGCCAAGCTCGACCCGGCCGTCAGGAACTCCTTCCTGATCCTGCTGGCGGCGGTCGGGCTGGTGCTCTTGATCGCGTGCGCGAACGTGGCGAATTTGCTGCTCGCGCGCGGCGTGGCGCGGCGCAGGGAGTTCGCCGTGCGCGCCGCGCTCGGCGCGGGGCGCGGGCGGATCATTCGACAACTGCTCGCGGAGAGCCTGATGCTCTCGCTGCTCGCCGGGGCGCTCGGCCTCCTCGTCGCGCTCTGGGGCGTCGAACTCATCAAGCAATTCCGGCCCAGCGACGACGCCCAGTTCTGGTCGGCTTACACGCGGGCCTTCGACTTCTTCCCCATCGATCTCGACGGGCGCGTGCTCGCCTTCAACTTCCTGCTCGCGCTCCTGACGGGCCTCCTCTTCGGCCTGCTGCCCGCCCTGCAATCGTCGCGCGCCGATCTCGGCCGCGCGCTGAAGGACGGCGCGGCCTCGACGCCGACCGGCTTCCACCGCCTGCGCCGGCTCAACTCGCGCGGCCTGCTCGTCGTCTCGGAGATCGCGCTCTCGCTCGTGCTGCTCGCGGGCGCGGGGCTGATGCTGAAAAGTCTGTCGCGCCTGCACGCGGTCGACCTCGGGTTCGATCCCGCGAACGTGCTGACGATGGCCGCGCCCTCGCGCGACGCGAAGCCGGAGTTCTACGAGCAGCTGCTGGCGCGCGTCGCCGCGCTGCCCGGCGTCGAGGCGGCCGGCCTCGGCTCGACGGCCCCACTGCTCGGCCACGCCAGCATGACCTCGCTGGGGATCGAGGGCCGCGCCGAAGGCAACGAAGCCGGCGTCGGCCTGCACTCCGTCTCGCCCGACTACTTCAAGACGCTCGGCATCCCCGTCCTGCGCGGCCGCGCCTTCACCGAGCGGGATCGCCCCGGCGCGCCGCGCGTGGCCCTCGTCAACCAGACGGCCGCCGCGCAACTCTTCCCCGGCGAAGACCCCGTCGGCAAGCGCATCAAGCCTTCGATGACGCCGGAGTACGAGACCGACGAGAAGTCGGTCGAGATCGTCGGCGTCGTCGGCGACGCGCGCTACGGGCGACTCGAAGGGGCGGTCGAGCCGGACGTTTACCTCCCGGCGTGGCAGCCGACCGACGCGGCGCAGACGCTCGTCCTGCGGACGAGCGCCGAGCCGGCGGGAGTCGTCTCCGCGGTGCGGCGCGAGGTGCGGGCGCTCGACCGGAACGTGCCGGTCGCCTCCGTCCGCACGATGGACGCGCGCGTCGCGGAGGTCACGTCGCGGGCGCGCTTCATCACCTTCCTGCTCGGCATCTTCGCCGGCCTCGCGCTGCTGCTCGCGGCCGTCGGCATCTACGGCGTGGTCGCCTACTCCGTCTCGGCGCGCGCGCGCGAAGTCGGCATCCGCATCGCCCTCGGCGCGCAGCGCGCGGACGTGCTGCGGCTGGTGCTGCTCGACGGACTGCCGCTCGTCGCGGCGGGCCTAGCTTTGGGGCTGCTGGCGGCGTGGGCCGCGGCGCGCGTCCTGCGGAGTCAGCTCTACGAGGTGAGCGCGAGCGATCCGCTCATCTTCGCCGGGGTGACGGCGCTGCTGGCCGGAGTCGCCTTGCTGGCGAGTCTCGTCCCGGCGCGCAAGGCGACGAAGGTCGATCCGGCGAACGTGCTGCGGGCCGAGTGAGGCGAACCGCGCGCCGGACGATTCGCCGCCCGCGCCGCTTCGGGGTGAACTTGAGTTGACGGCCGGCTACTCGTAGCCGACGGCCTCGCCGACGGGCCGGCGCGAGGCTTGCCACGCCGGCAGGAAGCTGGCCGCCGCGGCCCACAGGACGGAGGCGGCGAGCCAGAAGATGAGCGCGCGCGGCTCGAACCGGAAGTCGAGGTCGCTGCGGAACATGAGTTTGACGAGGTAGTCGCCCACGGCCCGGCCGACCGGCCACGCGAAGACGGCCGCCAGCGCCCAGCTCAGCAGGCCCACCACGACGCCCTCCGCGACGACTATGAGGCAGACGGCCGCGGGCGTCGCCCCGACGGCGCGCAGCACCCCCATCTCCCGCCGCCGCTCCGTGACGTTGATGCTCATCGTCGTCATCAGCCCCAAGCCGCCGACGAGGCCGAGCACGCACGAGACGATGATCAGGAAGGCGTAGATCATCAGCATGTGCTGGTCGAAGCTGTAGCGGCCGTCCGCCTTGCTCGCGCTCGACTGCGCCCTCACGCCTTCTCGTTCCAGCTCCCGATCCAGATCGGCCCTCACGCGGTTAATCGAGTCGCGGTCGGCGCGGTCGAGCGCGAGCCGGAGGCTGTTCGTCGTGCCACGCCGGCCGCGGGCGTCGAAGTGCGCGCGCGGGACGTAGGCGGTCGGGGGGGAGAACGGCTCGCGCGCGACGCCGACGACGCGCCAAGCCGACTGCTCGCCGCCGATCCGCATGGTCGCCGTGCTGCCGACCGTTAACTGGGGCGCGCGCGCCCGCAGGCTCGTGTTGACGACCACGGCGTCCGTGTCGCCGGGCCGTAAAGCCCTGCCCTCGACGATGTCCGGCTCGTGCAGCTCCGTTTCCGGCGGCAGCGCGACGACGCCGAAACGGCTGCCGCCCGGCGCGCCGCCGTGCCC
>DATCVD010000400.1:0-3838 GCA_036567125.1 Pyrinomonadaceae bacterium
CGCCGCGGTCGCGCTCGTCGCGCTCTCGCACCTCTGGGGGATCGAGACGGACGCCCGCGAGTTGGGCGAGATCGGCGCGGCGCTCGGCTCGGACGTGCCCTTCTTTTTGGCGGGCGGGACGGCGCTCGGCACGGGCCGCGGCGAGCGGATCGAGTCGCTTCGGGACGCGCCGCACGCGCACCTGCTCGTCGTCTCACCACACGTCAAAGTCCCGACCGCCGAAGCCTACAAACTGTTGAATGCGCCCGCCTTGACAAAGGTCGGGGCGGCGGTTAATTTCTATGTTTCGCGCGAGGGGGCGGATTTTACCCGACCGCCCTGTGAGGCTCTGACGAACGACTTCGAGTTGGCCGTGTTCCGGCGATCCCCCGAAATCGAGAGGGCGCGCGACGCGCTCGTCAATGCAGGTGCACAGGCCGCGCTGATGTCGGGCAGCGGCTCAAGCGTCTTCGGAGTCTTTGACAGCCGCGGGCGCGCGGAGAGCGCGCGAGAGGTTCTCCGCGCCGAGCGCGTCGGCCGCGTCTTCGCCTGCGAGACGCTCGCGCGCGCGGCGTACCGCGACGCATTCGGCGCGTGCGCGCGCTACCTCGCTTGATCGGGGGCGCGGCGACTCGCGGCCGAGGGATTGGGGCGTAGCCAAGTGGTAAGGCACCGGTCTTTGGAACCGGCATTCGTTGGTTCGAATCCATCCGCCCCAGTTGGGGAGGCCAGAGGTTAGAGGTCAGAGGTCGGAAAAAACGACTCTCCAACTGACCTCTGACCTCTGACCTCTGACCTCTGTTGTTATGAGCACCACCGGCGGCATCAAGGTCTTCTCCGGCAACGCGAACGTCGCGCTGACCGAGGAGATCTGCAACTACCTGAGTTGCGATCCGGGCGTGGCGACGGCCGGGCGCTTCAGCGACGGCGAGTTCAACTTCCAGATTCTGGAGAACGTGCGCGGCGGCGACGTGTTCATCGTCCAGCCGACCTGCCCGCCGACCGACCAGAACCTGATGGAGCTGCTCGTGATGCTCGACGCCTTCCAGCGCTCGTCGGCCGAGCGCATCACGGCGGTCATCCCCTACTACGGCTACGCGCGCTCGGACAAGAAGGATCGGCCGCGCGTGCCCGTCGCCGCCAAGCTGGTCGCCAACCTGATCGCGACCGCGGGCGCGGATCGCGTGCTGACGATGGACTTGCACGCCGCGCAGATTCAGGGCTTCTTTGACATCCCCGTCGATCACCTCTTCGCCGCGCCCGTCTTCATCGGCTACTACCAAGCGAACCCGCTGCCGAACCTGACGGTCGTCGCGCCAGACACGGGCGGCGCGGAGCGCGCGCGCGCCTACGCCAAGCGCCTCAACGCCGAGCTCGCGCTCTGCGACAAGCGGCGCGAGAAGGCCAACGAGGCCGAGGTGATGAACGTGGTCGGCGACGTGCGCGGCCGCAACTGCCTGATCGTCGACGACATGTGCGACACGGGCGGCTCGCTCACCAAGGTGGCGAAGGCGCTGCGCGAGGCGGGGGCCGAGCGCATCGACGCCTGCTTCACGCACGCGGTGCTTTCGGGCAAGGCGTGCGAAAAGCTGGCGGCCTCGGAGATCGAGCAGGTGGTGACGACGAACACGATCCCGATGAACGGGCGTGAGTGCCGTTTGGAGAACGGCAAGACTTTGAGCATCGCGCCGCTTCTGGCGAAGGCGATCAAGTCGATCCACGAGGAGACCAGCGTCTCCTCGCTCTTCGTCTAAGCGGAGGGCAAAAACTTTGAGAGCTGTTAGCGAATAGCTGTTAGCTGTTAGCTCTTAGCTGTTAGCTAGAACGCCTGTGGCGGTCGGCCCGCGTAGGAAAGGGCCGGCCCGTGGCTGCGCGCGATGCTCTTTTCTATTGGCGGAGAGTTAACCGTTGAGAAGCCACTTCTGGCTAAAAGCTGACGGCTAATAGCCGACGGCTTTTCTGAAAGGAATCCCATGGCAGAGAGACAAGAGATCACGGTGAAGGGCGAGCAGCGGACGGGTCGGGGCAAGAACGACTCGCGCCGCCTGCGCGCGCGCGGCTTCGTGCCGCTCACCATCTACGGCGGCGGCGGCGAGTCGGTCTCGGCGGCCGCGCCCCTGCGCGAGCTGGCCGCGATCCTGCGCACCGAGGCGGGCCACAACAGCATCTTCACGCTCGACATCGACGGCGTCGGCGCGACCGAGGTGATGTTCCTCGACCGCCAGATCGATCCCGTGCGCGGCCGGCTGGTTCACGCCGACCTGCGCCGCCTCGTGCGCGGCCAGAAGATCGAAGTGACCGTGCCGCTGCACCTCGTCGGCGAGCCGGTCGGCGTCACGGACGGCGGCGGCGTGTTGGAGCAGATCGCGCGCGAGGTCGAGATCCGCTGCCAGCCGCGCAACATCCCCGACGCCATCGACGTGGACGTGTCGCACCTCGGCGTCCACGACGTGCTGCACGCCTCCGACATCCCGGCCGACGAGAACATCGAAATTCTCACCGCGCCGGAGACGGTCATCGCCACGGTCGGCATCGTCCGCGAGGAGCCGGTCGAGACGCCCGCGACGACCGAGGAGGGCGCGGCCGAGCCGGAAGTGATCGCCAAGGGCAAGAAGGAAGAGGACGAGGCGTAAGCGGATTTTTGATTTGCGATTTTTGATTCTCGATTTGCCGCCGGCCCCCAACTCTCGTCGTAGTCGGCGCGCGCGGCTTCAATCGAAAATCAAAAATCAAAAATCGCAAATGCCCTATGCTGATCGTCGGCCTCGGCAACCCCGGCGCGGAGTACGAGTGGACGCGCCACAACCTCGGCTTCATGCTCGTCGAGCGGCTGGCGCGCGAGGCGGGCCGCGAGGTGAGGCGCGCTGAGTGCCGCGCGCTCGTCGGGCTGGCCGAGATCGAGGGGCGGCGCGTCGAGTTGGTCAAGCCGCAGACCTACATGAACCTGAGCGGCGAGTCGGTCGGCTGCCTCTTGGGCAAGCGGAGGGAGCTGAAGCCGGCGGACGATCTGATCGTCGTCTGCGACGATCTGGCGCTGCCCTTCGGGACGCTCCGACTGCGGCCGCGGGGCTCGGCCGGCGGGCACAACGGCCTGAAGAGCATCATCGCTCACCTGAAGACCGAGGAGTTCCGGCGGCTGCGGATCGGGATCAGGCCCGACCACCCGCTCTCCGACACGCGCGGCTTCGTGCTCGAACGTTTCCCCCAAGCGGCGCGCGGCGAGGTCGAGAAAGTTTTAGAGCGGAGCGCCGAAGCACTCCGCGCCGTCCTCCGCGACGGCATCGACAAGGCGATGGCAGCGTACAACTAGCCGTTGGCGATTAGCTGTTAGCCGGAGAGGCCGGCAGTCGTCGGGCGCTAACTGCGTTGCGTTTTCTGTTTGGCTGAAAGCTAAGAGCTAATAGCTAACAGCTTCTTTCCTTCTTGCTCCGCGCCGAGTCGCGGGGCTGGACATCCAAGAGGAGGATGCGTTTTGGCTGAGAAGAGAGTTTACGAAGTGGTCTTTATCCTCGACACGGACACGTCGGAAGAAGATTCGGCGCGGCTGGTCGAGAACTTACAGAACGTCGTCACCGAGCGCGGCGGCTCGTTCGTGCGCTCCGAGGCCATGGGCCGGCGCGCGCTCGCCTACCGCATCGGGCGCAAGACCGAGGGCAACTACTGGCTCTTCGAGATCGAGGGCAGCGGCTCCGAGATCGCCGAGCTTGAGCGCCGCATGAGGGTTTCGGACGCCGTGATGCGCTACCTGACCGTGCGCGTCGACGAGGAGCGGCAGCGCGCGGAGAAGCTGAAGGAGCGGCGCGCGCGCAAGACTTCGAAGCGCCAGTCGTCGGGCGGCCGCGGCGGCGCGACGGCGGGC
>DATCVD010000401.1:0-5301 GCA_036567125.1 Pyrinomonadaceae bacterium
CGCCGGCCGCCACCTGCTCGAGGTGCTGCGATCGCTCGGCAAGGAACCCGTCGCGGAGCTTGAGCGGGTGAACTTGGCGGCGCTCTGAACGGGCGCGCGCGCCTCGACGCCCTACCCGGAGGCGGCCGTCAACGTCGCCGGTTGGCACTCGACGGTGGACCTTGAGCCACCTGATTGACGACACGACGGCCGAGGTCTTCTCGACCGTGCTCAGCCCACGCCGCGTTCAGGACTTCCAGAACCTTCGGCCCGAGCGCGCCGACTCGGCGCTCGACCGCCGCCACCGCTTCACGCTCGGGGCCATTTACGAGCTGCCGTTCCTCCGCAATCACGGGAACGGCTTCGTGCGCACGGCGCTCGGCGGCTGGATGCTCGCCGGCACCCACATCGCGGAGTCCGGGTAGAAGGCGACGGTGCTCTCCGGCATCGACTCGAACCTGAACGGCGCACGTCCGGGAGGTAGGCGCAAGCGGCCGAGAGGCGCGGGCGAAAAAAAAGAGGGCGCCAACCCCCATCGGGGGTTGGCGCCCTTAAAGTTTCGGTGCCGCCGGCGGGCGACGGGCCGAGGAAGCTTAGAACTCGAAGCGCGCGGCGAACTGCATGACGCGGGCGCCGCCCGGGCCGCCGCTGTTGCCGCCCGTCTGCGTCAGACGGCCGAAGTTCGTGCTCGTAATGCTGAGGATCTGCGCGGCCGGGAAGAAGTGCGCCCGGTTTAAGGCGTTGAAGGCCTCCATGCGGAGCTGGATGCGCGAGCCCTCAGTGATCCTGATGTTCTTGACGAGAGAAGCATCGACGTTGAAGTACCAGGGGCCGCTGACGATCGCGCGGCCGAGGTTGCCGATGCTGCCCGGCTGGTTATTGAAGAAGACCTGACCCTCGAACGGCGTGGCGGTGATGCCCTCGGAGGCGCGGCCCGTGCCGAGCTGGCCGGCGGCGCACTGGCCCGCGGCGAGCGCCTCTTGGTTGATGTTGAGCACCGACGGGTTGATCCAGAACACACCGCAGGGCGTCCTGTAGACGCCGACCAGATCGCGGATCTCGTCGCTGGTCAGGTTGGTCGTGATGCCCTGCCGGGCCGAGCGGCCGGCGCGGTTGAAGGTGCCGCGCGGGTCGACGAAGGTCAGCGGCGGCCCGGAGCTGAGCGAGACGATGGTGTTGATCTGGAAGCCGCCGATGATGCGGTCTAGGAGCCCGCCGGCGCCGGAGAAGAAGGTCTTGCCCCGGCCGAACGGGAGTTCGTAGATGGTGTTGACGTTCATGACGTGGGTAACGTCCCAGTCGGCCCGCGCCCTCTCAAGCTCGGGGCGGTTGATGTCGAGGAACGTATCCTGCAACTGCTGTGAGGTGCCGATGGCGTCGGTCAGGTTCTTCGAGAAGGTGTAGTTGGCCTGAAAGTAGAAGCCCTCCGAGAACCGGCGGCGCAGCTCGACCTGGAGCGCGTCGTAGCGGTACGACGCCCCGTTCTCGAACAGGAATCCGACGCCCGTGCCGGGGTTCGGCAGGAAGTTGATGAAGGGCGTCCGCGTCGGGTTGGCCACGTTCGGGTGGTTGTTGAAGCCGCCCGCGATGAAGTCGGTCACAGCCAAGTCGGCCGGGATGCCGTTCTGGAGGCGGCTGTTGAAGGTGGCGAGGGCTAGGCCGCCCGTGCCGACGACCAAGCGCCCGGCGGTGGGCGTGCCGCCGTTCTGGAAGATGGTGAGCGGCTGACAGCCGGCGGCCGCGCAGAACGCGTTGCCCGTCAGCAAGAAGTTCGACCGCGCGCGCTCGTAGTCGGCGAAGAAGCCGTTCGAGAAGATGTCAAGCTGGTTGTAGTCGGTGCCACGCCACAGGTTGCTGCTCTGCGTGCCGACGTAGCGGATCTCGAGCGCCGTCTGGAACCCGAGCTCGCGCTGGATGCCGACGCTGTACTGGTGGACTATCGGGGTCTTGAGCTCCGGGTTGATCGCGAAGACCGTGCCGAAGTTGTTGCCGATGCCCGGGGCGTTGTTGCTGATGAACGTGCGCGTGTTCGGGTCGACGAACGCCGGCGCGCTGATCGCCGGCACGCCGTTCTGGAGGCGCAGGTTGAGCTGCGACTGGCCGCTCGGGTTGAGCGCCGCGTTGGCGGTGCGGCCGAGGCCGGTGTTGGCGATGGTGGCGGCGTTCAGCGTGGTGACGAGCGAGTCGTTGACGTAGTTCATCCCGTAGCCGGCGCGGATCGTCGTGCGCCCCTCGCCGCCCGTCAGCGCGCCGAGGAAGTTGTTCTTGAAGTTCGGCGACCAGGCGAAGCCGACGGTCGGCGCGAAGTTGTTGTAGTCGGTCTTGTGGTATTGGCCCGGGCTCCCCGCGTTGGTGCCGAGGATGGCGTACTTGCCCTGCGGGTCGAGGATGGCTTGGAGCGGGTCGGTGCCCTCGGGGATGAGCGGCTCGAGGCCGACGTTGTTGTCGATGCGGAGCGCCGGGTACAGCTCGTAGCGCAGGCCGAGCGTCAGGCTCAGCTCGGGACGCACGCGCCAGCGGTCCTGGAAGTAGAGCGAGTGGTTCTCGTAGCGCCACGGCGAGAAGGTGGTCGCGCCGGGGACGAAACCGGAGGTCGGCGACGTGACGTTGAAGCTCTGCGTGCCGGCCGTGACGATGCCGCCGAGCAGGCCGAGCAGGGCGTTGGCCGTGCCGAGCTGGGTGGTGCTGATCCCGCCGAGCGAGGCGAAGTTGTTGGCGTTCAAGATGGGCGCCGTCCCGCCCGTGCCGAGCGTGAAGGTCGGGACGGTCGACACGTCGTTGTAGGAGTCGACCTGAAACCACTGGAAGACGCCGCCGAACTTGAAGGAGTGCGAGCCCACGATCAGGTCGGCGTTGTCCTGTAGGTTGTAGCTCGCCGTCGTGCGCCCCTGATTCATGAACTGGGTCTCGGGCGGGTCGACGAAGGCCGGCGCTACCCCGGGCGAGATGAAGAAGGCCGGGATCTCGGCGCGCCGGGTGAAGGGCACGTTGCTCTTTAAGAACCCGCCGCGGACCTCGTTGATGAAGTTCGAGGTGAAGACCTTGCGGTAGGCGAGCGCCAGCGTCCGGTTCTCCGACGACTGGTCGGAGAAGGGCGTCACGGTGTAGCCCGCGGTGATCGGGCTGTTGTCGGCGTCGGGGCGGAGGTTGACCTCCTTGTTCCAGCTCCAGACGACGTTGAACTGGTTGCTGTCGTTGGCGTCGACGTCGAAGCGGAACGTGTACTGGTTGCGCGTCTGGTTGGACTGGCGGTCGATCTGGAAGCCGGTCGTGTTCAGCTGGTCGCCGAGGTCGGAGCGGTTGCCCTGCTCAGGCATCCCTGCCAGGATGCGCGACTGGACGACGGGGTCGATGGTGCCGGGGATGCCGGCCAAGCCTACCGACTGGGCGAACTGGAGGATGTTGACCGTGCGCTGCTGGCCCGGGGTGACGCCCGCGGGGCAGAGATTGGTGCCGGTGTTGGTGCAGGCCGCGTTGAAGGTGAAGGTGCCGGCGCGCGCCGACGGCGTCAGGATGGTGCGTTGAGCGGCCGAGGAGACGGGGTCGCGCACGCCCTCGTAGTTGAAGAAGAAGAAGGCCTTGTCCTTCCAGAGCGAGGGGCCGCCCTCGCCGAAGCGCGGCAGCCATGACGGGCCGCTGACGGTGCCGCCGAACTGGTTGCGGTTGCGGAAGGCGCGGGGCGAGCGCGGGTCGCCGGCTTGGGCGCGGCCCTGCACCACCTCCGGGTCGGTCGCGACGAAGCGGCCGGCGGCGTTATTGAAGAAGGAGTTGGCCGCGAAGTGCGAGTTGCGGTTGTAGGCGAAGGCCGCGCCGTGGAAGCCGCTCTGGCCGCGCGGGGTGATGAGGCGGATCTGCGCGCCGCCGTAGCCGGCGTCGGCGTCGGCGAGGCCGGTCGAGATGGTGAACTCGCCCGTGTCGTCGACCGACGGGCGGCCCGGCGAGAAGTCGGACGCGTTGGTGCGGATGAACGCGTCCTGAACGTTGATGCCGTCACGCGTGATGTTGGTCATCGTCGTGCGCATCCCGTTGATGGACGTGACCTGAAAGCCCTGCGTGCCCGTGGTGCCGGCTTGGAGGTTAATCAGGTCGAGCGGGTTGCGGTCGACGAGCGGCAGCTCCTTGACCTGCTTCGAGCTGACGGTGTTGCTCAGGGTGGGCGAGGTGGCGTTGATGATGTCGGCGCCGGCCGTCACCGTCACGGTCTCGTTGACGCCGCCGACTTCGAGCGTCGGGTTGAGCGAGTACTCGCGCCCGACGTCGATCTTAAGCTCGTTGGCGACGAAGGTCTTGAAGCCCGTCGCCGTCACCGTGACGGTGTAGGTGCCGACTTCGAGCTGCGGGAAGGTGAAGGTGCCGTCCTCTTTGGCCGAGACGGTCTGCTCCCTCTGCGTCTGGTTGTCCTTGACGACGATGGTCGCGCCGGCGATGACGCCGTCGGGGCTTGAGACGGTGCCGACCAGGCGACCGGCGGTCGTCTGGGCGAAAGCCGACGCCGCGAACAGGCACAGCGCCAGCACCGCGTAGAAAATTTTTTGCATGGGTGGTGGACTCCTTATCGTTAAACTAAAGCCTAACCCGTGATACATCGCGAGCCGGGAGAGGCGGGACGGTGGTTTCAATTTTCTGGACGAGACTCGATACCTCGTATCGAGACATCGTCCGACGTTAGCGGTCGTCCAAACGACAAGGGCAACCCCCATACCGAATGGGGCGGCGGGCGGAGCGCGGCGAGAATTCAGTATTTCTTAAAGTCGATTTGCTCGCCTGAATTCCGAGAAATATTTTTTCCTCCGAAATCCTGAATAGCTTCAAGTTGTGTTGATTTTTTTGAATGCCCGCCTGAACTCCGCGAAGTATTTTTCCTCCAAAATCCCGAATAGTTTCAAGGGTTTTATGGATTTTTTCGAATGTCGTCGCGGGAAGGTGTACGGCGGGAGGGGTGACTGTTCAGCAGGCGTAGTTGTAGATAAGCTCCTCTTATGAAGGTCTACGAGGACGTACTGGGGCGTGCGTTCAGGGCGGAGACCTACGAGGGCGACACCGTCTTCTCGGCGACGACCACCCTCTACAACGCGCTCGATCAGGTGACGCGCTCGCGCGACTACGCCGGCCCCGCGCCCGCCCCCGGTTCCGAGCCGGCACCCGTTGACTGGTCTACGGCCGTCGGGGGCGTCAAGTACCAGACGACCCTCTTCGAGGGTAGTGTTCTATGAAAGGGGCAAGTCAAGGAAAAACTTCACCCAGGCCGGCGGTGAGGAAGGTTCCTCCGGCCGCCAGCCCCCCGACCTACACCTCAGCGCGTCAGCCCAACATCGGGCCGCT
>DATCVD010000402.1:0-5801 GCA_036567125.1 Pyrinomonadaceae bacterium
AGGCGGCCGGGCCGGCGCGCGCGCGGGCCGAGGGCTACGAGGTTGCCGAGAATCCTCATCATTGAAGACGAGCCGGACATGGCGCTCGGACTCAAGGACAACTGCGAGTACGAGGGCTACGAGGTGTCGGTCGCGCGCGACGGCGAGGAGGGCTTGAGGCGCGCGCTCGAAGAGCGGCCCGACCTGATACTCCTGGACGTGATGCTGCCGAAGCTGAGCGGCTTCGACGTGTGCCGCCGCCTGCGGGCGCGCGGCGCGGTCGTCCCCGTCATCATGCTGACGGCGCGGGGGCAGGAGATCGATAAGGTGGTGGGGCTGGAGTTGGGCGCGGACGACTACGTCACGAAGCCGTTCGGCGTCAACGAGCTGCTGGCAAGGATCCGCGCGCACCTGCGGCGTGCCGCGCGCCCCGCCCCGGAGGCCGAGACCTACGCGTTCGGCGGCGTGGAGCTGAACTTCCGCACCCACGAGGCGACGAAGTTCGGCCGCCCGCTCGATCTCTCGGCGCGCGAGTTCGAGATACTGAAGTACCTCGTCCGCCGCCGCGGCGAGCCGGTGACGCGCGACCAGTTGCTCGAAGAGGTCTGGGGCGACCGCTACCCGTTCAGCCGGACGGTGGACAACCACATCGCCAAGCTGCGCCAGAAGATCGAGGACGATCCGGCCGAGCCGCGGTTCATCATCACGCTCCACCGGGTGGGCTACAAGTTCCTCGGCTGAGGCGGGTCGGAACCGCCGCCGGAGTGCCGCCGGGACGGCGAAGCGGCCGTCCGGGGGTGGATGCGACCGTCGCGGCGGGGGTAAACTTGACGGGTGAGGTCTGGGCACCTATTCCGCGCGCTACTGGTCGTGCTGACCCTCGCCGCCTCGGCGGGCGGCGCGGGCATCCCCGCCCTCGATCCCGACGGGGAGGAACGGCCGCCCGAGTGGTCTCTCGATCAGATTAAAGACAAGCGACGCGTCTTCCTGCTGGCGACCAGAAGCCGGGTCTTGGACGTGCGCGGCCCGGACCCCGAGGCCCTGCTCAAGGCGGCGGGCGACGGCAAAGTGCGCACGCACAACTACCCCTACATCGTCATCGCACGGAAACTAAACGAGTACATCAGGAAGCGGAAGGGCTTGACGGCGGTCGACCGCGCCTCCGAGGCGGACTTCGTCATCTACTTCAACGTGCTTGAGTACCGGCGCACCCTCAACGGCGTGTACCCGTACGGCGAGCTGTTCGTGATCCTCAACGGGGATGCCGGGGGGAGATCGCAGCCGCCGCGCATCATCTGGAGGACGAGGAAGGCGTCGTGGGCCGAGGACGCGGCCAAGGAGTTCATCAAGGAGTTGAAGCGCGTGCGCGGCGAGAAGTGAGGTGCGCGCGCGTCGGGCCTTTAATTCCTAACGACCCTCAGACGCCGCCGCACTTCCGAGGTAGATTTAGCGCCCGTCGCCAAGCACCGTCACCGGGCGAATTCATCAGGAGGCTTTGCAGTGAAGTTAACCTTGGTCGTCTGCTTTATATCACCGCTCCTATTTCTCTCCGCGGCCTCGGCCCAGCGCAGGGGCGCACGGACGCCGCGCCGCGCCCCGGTCGCCAAACCGAGGCCCGCCGCCACCCCGGCCAAGGCGGAGCCGACGCCTTCCGCCGCGGGCGTGACCACCCCGACGGGACTCACTTACATCGTCACGCACCGCGGGTCGGGGAGGACTCCCGCGGCGGGCGAGGAGGTGGCGGTTCACTACACGGGGCTGCTGACGGACGGCACCGTCTTCGACAGCTCCCGCAACTGCGGCGCGCCGATCACGTTCAGGCTCGGCGAGGGGAGGGTGATCAAGGGGTGGGACGAGGCGGTGGCGAGGCTGCGGGTGGGCGACCGTGCGACTCTGATCATCCCGCCGCAACTGGGCTACGGCGACAGGGGCGCGGGGGGAGTCATCCCGCCCGGCGCGACCCTGATCTTCGTCGTGGAGTTGGTGAGCGCCGGGGGCGGACAGCCGCCCGCAGGGGCAGAGAAGCCGCCGCAGCCGTAGCGCCGCGGCGGTATCAGATTATTCCTCTAGCGTATCTTCTTCACGACCTGACCCACTCGTATCACGCCCCCTGCGACGACCTTCGCGTTCAGGCCGCGCAAGCGCAGCCGCCGGCCCTCGGCGGAGTTGACGAACTTCATCGCGTCCGCCCCGAACCGCGCCACAAACTTCTTGCAGCCGGTGTGCGGCTGGGCCGTCACCTCGATCACAGCCCCGCCGAGCGAGAGTCGCGTCCCCGCCGGCAGGTTCTCCTCGCTCAAGTCCAGATCGAGGTATAGCTGATCGCCGGCCAGCGGCCAGTGCTCCCTGCCCCCCGCCACGAGGTCGATCACGCGCGAGTTCATGACGTTGAGCTGCATGTCGGGGTGTGCGGAACCGTCCGCCGTGCGCGAGCTGCCGCGCACGCTCCAACTGTCCCCGACGAGACCCTCAGCGCGGTCGAGTTCGCCCTCGTCCAGCACCTCCCGCTCGTCCGCTTTCGGGCGGCGCACGATCATCTCCAGCACCCCCTCGTCTTTGGGAGACCTGCGGACGGCGTCCAGCCCCGCCTCAAGCTCCGCCGTCGTCAGGTGTTTCCGACCGAACGTCATAAGGTTCGACAAGGTGTTTTACCGACCTACCCCGGATGCGACGCGCAGTATCGCCGCGAGACTCCGCTCCACATCATCTTCCGTCGTGGCCCACGAGGAGACGCTGATGCGCATCGCCGCGCGGCCCTGCCAGTTTGTCCCGCCGCACCAGCACGTGCCGTCGGCCTGCACCCCGGCGACGACCCGGCTGTTAGTCTCCGCGTCGCCGAACGAGACCAGCACTTGGTTGAGGGCGACTTCGTTCAGCACCTCGTAGCCCGCCGCCCTGAAGCCTTCGGCGAAGCGCGCCGCGTACCTGCAATTACGTTCGATTAAGTCGGCCAGCCCTTCGCGCCCGAGCGAGCGCAGAGCCGCCCACACCTCGACCCCGCGCGCGCGCCGCGAAGCCTCCGGCGTGTACTGCATCGGCTCTCGCACCTCCCCTTGCGGCAGGTACGCGGCGCTGATCGACATCGCGGCCCGAAGCGTCTCGGCGCGGCGGACTATCGCCAGCCCGCTGTCGTAGGGGACGTTCAGCCACTTGTGCGCGTCCGTCGCCCACGAGTCGGCGTCGGCGAAGACCGCCGCGAGGTGCGCCCGCGCCGGAGCCGCCGCCGCCCACAAACCGAACGCCCCGTCGACGTGAACCCACGCGCCCGCCTCGCGCCCGGCGGCGCACACTTCCGCGGCCGGATCGAACGCGCCCGTGTTCACGTTCCCCGCCTGTATGCAGATGATGGTCGGCTCGGAGTTAGACAGGGCGGGGAGCGCGTCCGCGCGCATTCTTCCTTGATCGTCGGCCGGCACGGTCGTCAGCCTTTTACGACCGAGGCCCAACAGCCCGAGGGCTTTGAGCAGCGTCGGGTGGGCTTCCGCGCCGACGACTACCCTCACCTCCGGCGCGCCGAACAGGCCTTCGGCCTCCACGTCCCACCCGAACCGATTCAGCACGGCGTTGCGGGCGGCGGCCAGCGCCGTGAAGTTAGCCATCGTCGCGCCGGTCACGAAAGCCCCGCCGCATTCGGGAGGCAGCGCGAGTGCTTCGAGCAGCCAACCCAAGGCCACCTCTTCCAAGACGACGGCCGCGGGCGAGCTGGCGAAGCTGAAGGCGTTCTGATCCCACGCCCCGGCGAGCCAGTTGGCGGCGAGCGCGGCGGGCAGGGAGCCGCCCGTCACGAAGCCGAAGAACCGCCCGCCGGACGCGGCGACCGTGGCAGGCGAGCCGACCTCGTCGAGCAGCGCGAGAACCTCTCGCGGGTCGGTAGGCTTTTCCGGGAACGGCTCCCTCAGCCGCGCGAGGCGGCCGACCGCCTCCGCCGACGGGGCCACGCCCCGCGCTTCCAGATTACCGTTGTACCGGATCGCGCGCTCCGTCACATCGCGCAGCAGAGCTTCCGTCTTCATATCGCTTCCCCCCGTAGAAGCTTATACGCGCTGCCGGCCGCCGGCCGCCACCTCTTGGGTGCGGGTTTCGGACTTGTTAACAAGACCGCTCCCGTCAGCGTCAATAAAAAGCATCATCGAAGATTCGCCGGCGGAAGGCACATTAGGTTATGGCCCGTTTCAAGTTACTCCCGGTCTGCTTGCTCTGGATCGCCACGTCGGGCGTCGCGGCCGGCGCGCAGGAAGCGCATGCCGGCCGACTCGTCGTCGAGCCTTATTCGTTTAGAACCTTCGACGGGAAGGAAGTGCCGGCGGAACTCGGCCGGCTGTTCGTGCGCGAGAACCGCGGCGGCAACTCGAACCGCCTCATCCGGCTCGCATTCGTGCGCCTGAAAAGCACCGCGGCAAGCCCCGGCTCGCCAATCGTTTTTCTCGCGGGCGGGCCGGGCGCGCCCGGCGCGGGGATGGGGCGCGTCCCCGTCTATTTCCGGTTGTTCGACAGGCTGCGGGAAGTCTCCGACGTGATCCTGCTCGACCAGCGCGGCCTCGGCATGTCGTCACCCGACTTGCGGTGCCCGGCCACGCCCGTCCCGGCGGACGTTTTCGAGAACGAGGGTAAGTGGCTGCGGACTCTGACCGACAAGTCGCGCGCTTGCGCCGAACACTGGCGCGCCAAGGGGGTCGAAGTGGCCGCCTACACCAACGACGCCAACGCCGACGATCTGGACGACCTGCGGCGGGCGCTCGGCGCGGAGCGCATCAGTCTCATCGGCCATTCCTACGGGACGGTGCTGGCGCAGGCGGCGGTCAGGCGGCACGGCGAACGCCTCGACCGCGTAGTTTTCGCGGCCACCGAGGCGCAGGATAATCTGGTCAACCTGCCGAGCGTGTGGGACACGCTCGTCAAAAAACTTTCGTATTTCGCCGGCGAGGACGCGGCCGTCAACGGGTTCGTTCCCGACATGGAAGCCCTCTACCGGCGGGTGCTCGGTAAGCTCGAACGCTCCCCCGCGGCGATCACCGTGACCGACGTCGAGACCAAGCGTCCCGTACAGATCCGCGTCGGCAAAATCGGACTACAGTGGCTCGTGCGCCACTCGATGAGCGACGGCAGAAACTACGCGCGGCTGCCGGCGCTGTTCCACACCGTAGATCAGGGCGACTACTCTCTGCTGACGCGCTACGTCGAGCCTCTGTACCACGACTTCCAAGGGCGGTCGCCGATGGCGAACGCGGTGGATTGTTCCGTCGGCTGGTCTGCGGAGCGGCTCGCCCGCGCCCTGCGGGAAACGCCGGAATCGTTGTTCAGCAACGTGAACCTTCAGCGCACCGCGGAGATATGCAAGGCGGTGGGCGTGCCGCACGGCGGCTCGACCTCGCAGCCGCGCCTCTGGAGTACGCTCCCCGCGCTCTTTATCAGCGGCACGCTCGACACGAACACGCCGCCCTTTCAGGCCGAAGAGGTGCGGTGGGGCTTCCCCAACAGCGCGCACCTGATCGTGGAGAACGCCGGGCACGAGACGCTGCCCGATCAGGAAGTGCAGACGGTCGTCGTGGACTTCTTCAAAGGGCGGGACGTTCGAGGGCGCGCGGTCTCGTTCGAGCGCCCGCGCTTCCTCTCGGTCGAAGAGGCGAAGGCGCAGCCGTCGGGCCGCCGCTGAGTCGGGGGCTAAGACCGATCAAGCAATCCCGCGGCCTTCGCCCCTCGGAGCCGCGCCGGTTTCGCCTTCCCCGGCGTGAGTGTCAGGGTTGCGCCCCCGCCGCGCCGGGGTCGTGCCAGCCGCCGATGTCGGCGGCCAGCTCGTCGGCCTCGCGCGGCCGCGTGCGTTT
>DATCVD010000403.1:0-3223 GCA_036567125.1 Pyrinomonadaceae bacterium
CGCGGGGCGTGCGGGCCGCGGGACGGGGCGGCGCGCCATCTGGCGCGACCTCGTCGAGGGCTTCCGTTACGTCTGGGGGCGGCCGCGCCTCTTCACGCTGCTGATGCTCTCGGCCGTGACGAGCGTCTTCGGCGCGCCGTACCTGACGATGATGCCGCTGTTCGCGCGCGACGTGCTCGGGCTCGACGAGTCGGGGCTGTCGGTACTTTTGGCGACGGCCGGGGCCGGCTCGTTCGCCGCCGCCCTGTGGCTCACCTACCTCGGCGACGTGCGCGGCAAGGGCTGGTACGTGCTCGGCGGCACGTTCGGCTTCGGCCTGAGCATCGTCGGCTTCGCGCTCTCGACCAGCTACACGATGTCGCTCGTCTTCCTCTTCCTCGTCGGCTTCGGCATCGTCTCGGCCGTCGCGATCTCGAACATCCTCTTGCAGCAGTTGGTGACGGACGAGATGCGCGGGCGCGTGATGAGCATGTTCATCCTCTCCTTCATCGGCGCGTGGCCCTTCGGGAACCTCATGGCCGGCACGGCCGCCAAGTACTACGGCGCGCCGCGCACGCTGGCCGCGGGCGGCGCCATCGTCGCGGCCTTCGTCGCCGTCGTCGCCGCGCGCAACCCGCGCCTGCGCGCGATGTGACGGGCCAACCCCGGCGGCCCGACGCTCTGGAACAACGCCGCGCCGCGCGCGTCTAAACGTCAAAACAACCGACGGAGGGCGAAGCGGATGAACGGCAGTCTCAGACGTGCGGCGCGCGCCGCGCTCAAACCGAACGCGATCATCATGGGCGTCGCCACCTGCCTGTTCGGGTGGTCGGTCGCGGAATCTCTGCGCCCTTACGACGAATACGACGTGCACCTGCGACCCGGCTGGGACTTGCTCGTGTTCCTGTCGGCCTCGCTGGTCGCCGCCTCCGTCGGCTTGGCGGCGAAAAGTGCGTGCGGCAACCTGCTGGCTGCTGGCCTGTCCGGCCCGCTGCCGCTCCTCCACGTCTTTATCTTCTTCGCGATCCCGTTCGACTCCGAGGTGACTTTCCTCAGCGCCGGCCACGTAGAACGCTGGCTCAACGAGCTGTCCGACATCCCGGCGAGTGTCTGGTTGCTGACGGCGCTCTCAGTCGCTATCCTGTTTTCCGCGACGGCTGTGACGCTCAGGCGAACGCCTTTACGTTCTTAAAAAGCTCGCGCCCGCGTCCCTCCCCGCGCCCGCCGCGCGCACTCCGGCCCGCCGCAAGAACACACCGCCGCGCCGTTCTACCTGACAGGGAGCGGAAATCTGTGTCCGCGCCCCGACACGTAGCTTCCCGTCAGAGGAGTCGAGATTATGCGAAGAACCCGCCCTCCGTTCCTGCTCGCGGCCCAACTTCTGATCGTCGCGGCCTGCGCCCTGAGCGCCTCCGCGCAGGGCGTCATCGTGCCGCGCCCGCGCCCGCAGCCTGACGGCCCGCCGCGCAATCTGCCGCGCGCCCTGCCCGTCAAGTCGATCAAGATCGAGACGAAGATCGCCGGGCAGGTGGCGACGACACACGTCGAGCAGGTTTTCCGCAACGACACCGACGCCGTCCTCGAAGGCACTTACTTCTTCCCGCTGCCCGACTCGGCCTCCGTCTCCGAGTTCGCCATCTGGGACGGCCCGCGCCGCCTCGTCGGCGAGGTGCGCTCGCGCGAGGAGGCGCGGCGCATCTACGATCAGATCGTCCGCAGCCAGCGCGACCCCGGCCTCTTGGAGTACGCCGGCAAGGACTTGTTTCAGGCGAGCATCTTCCCGATCCCCGCGCGCTCCGACAAGAAACTTGAGCTGACCTACACGCAGGTTCTCCGCGCCGAGTCGGGCACGGTCTCTTACCGCTACCCGCTGGGGACGGGCCACAACCTGACGACGGTCGGGCAGGTCGCGGGCGCGGTCGAGATCGAGGGCAAGGAGCCGATCCGGAACGTCTACTCGCCGAGCCACGCCGTCGACGTGGCGCGCCGGGCGAACGACGAGCGGCGCGCGCGCGTCTCCTTCGAGTCGGAGCCGAACCGCGCGCCGCAGGATTTTCAGCTCTTCTACACGCTCTCGGCCGCCGACTTCGGCCTCTCGCTCCTGACCCACCGCGAGCCGGGCAAGGACGGCTACTTCCTGCTCACCCTCTCGCCCAAAGACAACTGGGCCGAGGCCGAGTACGCGGCCAAAGACGTGGTCTTCGTCCTCGACACCAGCGGCTCGATGGCCGAAGAAGGGAAGATGGAGAAGGCCCGCGCCGCGCTCCTCTTCGGCGTGAGGACGCTGCGCGACGCGGACAGATTCAACGTCATCTCGTTCGCGGGCGAGGAGCGTTTGATGGAGGCCGGGATGGTTCAGGCGGACGAGCGCGGCCGCGCGCGCGGCGTCCAGTTCGTGCAATCCCTGCGGCCGACGGGCGGGACGAACATCAACGGGGCGCTCCTCGCCGCCGTCCGCCAGTTCGAGCAGACGGGGGAGCGGCCGCGTATTCTGGTCTTCCTGACCGACGGGCTGCCCACCGTCGGCGAGACGCGCGCCGAGAGCATCGTCGCCAACGTCCGCGAGCAGCGGCGCGAGAACGTGCGGCTGTTCACCTTCGGCGTCGGTTACGACGTGAACACCGTCCTGCTCGACAAACTCGCCGCGGAGAACGGCGGCGCGTCCGACTACGTCGAGCCGAAGGAAGACCTCGAAAGTAAGGTCTCGAACTTCTTCGCCAAAGTTAACTACCCCGTGCTCACCGATCTCGCGCTCGACTGGGGCGGCGTCGAGGCCGACCTCATCTACCCGCGCGCGACGCCCGACCTCTTCCGCGGCACGCAGGTGCTGCTCATCGGCCGCTACCGCAACCCGTCCGACCTGCGCAACGTCGGCCTGCGCTTGTCCGGCCGCGCGGCGCGCGAGCAGAAGAGTTTCCTTTACGAGAACCTGCGCTTCCCGCTCCAGACGGACGAGAACGACTTCCTCCCGCGCCTGTGGGCGACGCGCCGGGTCGGCTGGCTCGTCGATCAGATTCGCACGAACGGCGACAGCAAGGAGTTGCGCGACGAGATCGTCGATCTCGGCACGCGCTACGGCATCGTCACGCCCTACACGTCGTACCTCGCCGTCGAGCCGGAGTTCGCCGTGCAGGCGCGCGACGGCTCTTTCGCCGCCGCGCCGGGCAACCGGCAGACGGTTCTCCAGAGTAGATCGGCGACCGGCGGCGCGACGCGGAGCAGCGCCCCGCAGGGCGGGGGCGGC
>DATCVD010000404.1:0-3245 GCA_036567125.1 Pyrinomonadaceae bacterium
GCCGCGACTTCCGCCAGCGCCTCGCGCGAGCGGCCCACGGCGCACAGGGACGCGCCCGCCTCGGCGAAGCGCACCGCGGTCGCCCGCCCGATCCCCGAAGTCGCGCCCGTCACCAGCGCGATCTTCCCTTCAAGCTCCCTCCCCATCGGCGTCTCCCCTCCGCGCGCCCGGCCGCATCACGCGTCGGCGGCGGCCTCGTCGTCGTCCTCCTCGCGCATCAGCCGTTGAAACCGCCCGGCGTCTTCCGCCATGCGGACGTTGTTGAAGAAAACGTAAGAAGTCTCACCGCGCGGCAGCAGCGAGTAGAGTTCCAGCAGCTCCGCGTCCTCGTAACTCTTGCGGCCGCCGCGCCGGACGTGCAGGCGGAAGTAGCAGCGGCGCGGCGTGACGGTTCGCTCAACGAGCGGATCGACGACGTGCGCCAGATCAAGCTCCGCGCAGAGTCCGGCGATCAACTCGCGGGGCCACTCGCCGCGCGGCTCCCACACGAAAGTGAATCGCCCGCGGTCAACCGACGCGAAGAACGCGCGCAGGTTGCCGACGTTCTCCGCCGTGGGCTTGAAGCTCGCGGGGCACTGGAACAGCACGCGCCGCGCGCCGAGCGCCTCGGCCGACGCCCGCGTCGCCTCCCACGCCTCGCGCACCGCGCGCGTCGGCCGGAACGATCCGACCTCGTCGCGCTCTTCCTCCGTCAGCCCCTTCTTCAGCCGCCGGTACACGGGGCTGCGCGCCTCGTGCGTGACGAGCATCCACGCCTTGACGGTGAACTCGAACCCTTCGGGCGCTTGCTCGCGCCAGCCCCGCAGCGTCTCGACGCGCGGCGGCTGGTAGAAGGTCTGCTGCACCTCGACGACGGGGAAGCGCGCGAAGTATTCGGCGCGCGACAGCCGGAAGCCGCAGCACCCGACTTTCACGTTGCGGCGCGGGGCGGACATCCTCTCACCCCGCTCAGCCGCGCGTCAGCTGCCGATACTTGATGCGGTGCGGCTGGTCGGCCGCCGCCCCGAGGCGCGCCCGGCGGTCGGCCTCGTAGTCCGAATAGTTCCCCTCGAACCACTCGACGTGGCTGTCGCCCTCGAACGCCAGGATGTGCGTGGCGACGCGGTCGAGGAACCAGCGGTCGTGGCTGATGACCACGGCGCAGCCCGCGAAGTTCTCCAACGCCTCTTCGAGCGCGCGCATCGTGTTCACGTCCAGATCGTTGGTCGGCTCGTCCAAGAGCAGCACGTTCGCGCCCTCCTTGAGCATCGTCGCCAGATGCACGCGGTTGCGCTCGCCCCCCGATAGCACGCCGACCTTCTTCTGCTGATCCGTCCCCGAAAAGTTGAACCGCGCGACGTAGGCCCGCGAGTTGACCTGCCGCGCGCCGAGCTGCACCACGTCCAGCCCGTCGGCGACGACCTCCCAGATCGTCTTGTCCGCCGGCAGATCGCGCGACTGATCGACGTAGGCCAGCTTGACAGTCTCGCCGACGCGGAAGCTCCCCGAGTCGGGCTGCTCCTGACCCGTGATCATGCGGAAGAGCGTCGTCTTCCCCGCCCCGTTCGGGCCGATGACGCCGACGATGCCGCCGGGCGGGAGCGAGAAAGTCAGGTCGTCGATGAGCAGGCGGTCGCCGTAAGCCTTCGCGACGTGCTCGGCCTGTATCACGTTGCCGCCGAGGCGCGGCCCCGGCGGGATGTAGATTTCGAGTTCTTCCGAAGCGCGCCGCTGCGTCTCCTGATTCGCCAAAGACTCGAAGGCGTTGACGCGCGCCTTCGACTTCGCCTGCCGCCCCTTGGGCGACATCCTGATCCACTCCAGCTCGCGCTCCAAAGTTTTGGCCCGCTCGCTCTCGGCCTTCTCCTCGCGCCGCAGCCGCTCCCGCTTCTGCTCCAGCCACGACGAGTAGTTGCCCTGCCACGGGATGCCGTGGCCGCGGTCGAGTTCGAGGATCCAGCCCGCGACCTTGTCGAGGAAGTAGCGGTCGTGCGTCACGGCGATGACCGTCCCCTCGTAGCGTTGCAGGTGCTGTTCGAGCCACGCGACCGACTCGGCGTCCAAGTGGTTCGTCGGCTCGTCGAGCAGGAGGATGTCGGGCTTCTGCAACAGCAGGCGCACGAGCGCGACGCGGCGGCGCTCGCCGCCCGACAAATTTTTGATCGGCGTCTCGCCCGGCGGGCAGCGCAGCGCGTCCATCGCCAGCTCCAGCCGGCTGTCCAAGTCCCACGCGTCGAGCGCGTCGAGCTTCTCCTGCACCGCGCCCTGCCTCTCCAGCAGCGCCGACATCTCGTCGTCCGACATCTCCTCGCCGAACTTCGCGTTGATCTCCTCGTACTCCTTGAGCAGATCGACCGACTCCTGCATCCCCTGCTCCGCGATCTCGCGGACGGTCTTCGACTCGTCGAGCCGCGGCTCCTGTTCGAGGTAGCCGATGGTGTAGCCGGGCGAGAGCACCGTCTCGCCGACGATCTCCTTGTCCACGCCCGCGATGATGCGGAGCAGGCTCGACTTGCCCGACCCGTTCAGACCCAGCACGCCGATCTTCGCGCCGTAGAAATAGGACAGGTAGATGTCTTTCAGCACCGGCCGCTTGTCGTAAAACTTGCTGACGCCGACCATCGAGTAGATCACTTTATTCGGGACGTTGCTCATCTTCTCTCCTGAATTTAACGTTGGGATTTAATTATCACTGCTGACGGGCGTCGACGCCGCGGGCGCGCACGCGAAGACGCTGGCGCGGACGAGTTTGACCGGCTTGGCCGGAGTCTCGCCCTCGACCGGCGCTTGGTTGATCGCGTCCACCGCCTCCATCCCCGTACGCACGCGCGCGAAGGCCGCGAACTTGCCGTCGAGGTGCGCGCCGGAGCCCGTGAGGATGAAGAAGTTCGTCGTCGCCGAGTTCGGCTCGTCGGTGCGCGCCATCGAGACGATGCCGCGGACGTGGCGGACGGCGCTCGGCTCGTCGGCGACGGTGCGGCGCGCGCGCGCGGCCAACTCCGGCGTGAGCTGTTCGCGCGTCCGCACGTTGCCGCCCTGTATGACGAAGCCGCGGACGACGCGCGAGAAGGTGGTCGTGTCGTAGAAGCCGGTCGCCACGAGGTTGAGGAAGTTGCGCGCGGTCTCGGGCGCGGTCTCGGCCAGCATCTCAAGCTCGATCGCGCCGGCCTCGGTCTCAAGCCGCACGCAGCGCGCGGCCATCTCCTTCGGCGTCGCCGCGTCGAACGGCTCGGCCGCGCGCTCGGCCTCGGCGGGCCGCGCGTTCG
>DATCVD010000405.1:0-2969 GCA_036567125.1 Pyrinomonadaceae bacterium
GTGGGCGGCCGCCGCGACGAGGGCGACCAGTAGGAGGCTTCCCGCGCGCGCGCGGCGGCGAGGGTTGTTCGGGGAATGCATCGGCGATTAAATCCTTCGGGGGGAGTCGGTGCGGGGTTAACCTTCGGCGGCGCGCGCCCCGCGAGTGAAGCGCGCGCGCCGCCAAAGATTATAGAGACTCCGGCGGGCCGCTGGGAAGCCCGCGCGTCACCTGAAGCCGGCGGGCGGCGGCGGCGACGCCGTCGGGCCGCGCCGGTTCGCCATCAGCACCTCGCGCCCGACGAGGTAGAGCAGGACGGCGAGCAGCAGGAACGGGATCATCGCGATGACGTGCGAGCTGTCCCCCGCGAAGGCCGGGTTCTTGGCCTTCGCCCACGCCTCGCGGGCGGCCAGCCACTTCCTGACGCCGTCGTTGACGTTCAGGAAGGCGTAGATGACCCCGGCGAGCGCGCCGCCCGCGATGTAGCCGGACGCGAGCATCACGCCCGAACTCTTGTCGCCCTCGGCGACGAGTTGCTCCTCCGTCAGGTCGCGCCCGGCGAACTTCCGGCGCGTGTACTTATCGACGAGCCAGCGCACGCCGCCGCCGACGAAGATCGGCGTCGTGGTGGCGATGGGCAGGTAGACGCCGACGGCGAAGGCGAGCGACGAGACGCCCGCGAGTTCGAGCACGACGGCGATGAAGACGCCGAGCAGCACCAAGCCCCACGGCAGCTGGCGGCTGAGGATGCCCTTGATGATGTAAGACATCAGCGTCGCCTTCGGCGCGAGGAACTTGTCCACGGTCGTCCCGTCGGGCCGCTCGGTGACGACGCCGTTGATGCCCGGATCGACGAGGTAGACGGGCGTGCCGCCGTCGTCGACGAGGTAGCGCCCGGCCGGGCCTTGCTCCGGCTTCGTGTTGTGCCAGACGTTGTACTCGCGCGCATCATTCGCCACCTTCGCGCGCTCGCGCCGGGGCCGGCCGCCGTCCTGCTCGAACTCGTTCGCCGGCGCGCGCATCCCCGCCGGGAACTGCACCTGCGACCGGCCCGCGGCCGCTACGGGGACGTACACCGTCCCGCCCTCGTTGAGCTTCAAGAGCATCGGCCCCAGCGCGAGCGCCGAGGCCAGCGCGCCGACGAGGATCGCGATCTGCTGCGCCCTCGGCGTCGCGCCGACGAGGAAGCCGGTCTTCAAGTCCTGCGAGGTCGTGCCGCCGTTCGACGACGCGATGCACACGATTGCGCCGACCGAGAGCGCCGTCACGTAGTAGGGCGGCGCAGTCCAGCCGACGATCAGGAAGACGAGGCTCGTCAGCAGCAGCGTCGCCACGGTCATCCCCGAGATCGGGTTGGAGGTGGAGCCGACCTCGCCCGTCAGGCGCGACGAGACCGTCACGAACAGGAAGCCGAAGGCGACGATCAGCAGCGCGCCGAGGAGATTCATGTGCAGCGCGCGGAAGAAGAGGATCGTGGCGACCAGCACGACGATGCCGCCGATGACGAACTTCATCGAGAGGTCGCGGTCGGTGCGCGGCGCGTTGTCGCCCCCGCCCCGCCGGCCGCGCAGGTCGGCGAGTCCGCCCTTGAGTCCGGCCCAGATGAGCGGGAGCGAGCGCACGAGGCTGATGAGTCCGCCCGCGGCGACCGCGCCCGCGCCGATGTAGAGGATGTACTTCTGCTGAATGTCGCCGATGCTCATCTGGCTGATCGGCGTCGTCAGCTCCGGCGCGAGCGGCCCCGGCAGCGCCGCGCCGAAGTACTTGATCATCGGGATCAGCACGAGGTACGAGAGCACGCCGCCCGCCACCATGATCGACGAGATGCGCGGCCCGATGATGTAGCCGACGCCCAAGAGCGCCGGGTTGTTCTCCAGCGCCACCGACCCGCCCTCGAACGGCGCGCCGAACTCTCTGGTCGGCTCCTCGTTCCACGTCTTGAAGACGCGCTGCAAGCCGTAGTAGACGAAGCCGAGGCCGAAGCCGGCGGAGATGATCTTGCCGCCGGTCATCGCCTCGTCCGCGCCCTCTGCGCGCGCCGTCTCGCGGCCGGTCGCGCCCTCGGCGGCCGCGCGGCGCGACTCCTCCGAAGCCCCCGCCTTCAAGACCTCCGCGCAGGCCGTGCCCTCCGGGTACTTCAGGTGGCCGTGCTGCTGCACGATGAGCGCCCGGCGCAGAGGGATCATCATCAGGATACCGAGCAGGCCGCCGAGTATGCCGACGAGCATCGCGCGCGTGATTTCGAGGTCGAAGCCGAGGATCATGATCGCCGGCAGCGTCACGCCCAGCCCGAAGGCTATCGACTCGCCGGCCGAGCCGGCCGTCTGCACGACGTTGTTCTCAAGGATCGTCGCGTCGCGCATCCCCAGCTTCGAGAGCACGCGGAAGAGCGTGATCGAGATGACCGCCACGGGGATCGACGCGCTGACCGTCAGGCCCACCTTGAGCACCAAGTAGAGCGACGACGCGCCGAAGACGATGCCGAGCAGCGTGCCGACGGCGAGCGGCACCACCGTCAACTCCCGCAGCTTGACGTGGTCGGGGATGTACGGGCGGAAGGCCGCGAGGTACGGGTTCGAGGGCTTGGCCCCGACCCTGTCCGGGTACTCGTTCGTCTTCGCAACGTCGGCGTCGGCTGTCGCCATCAGACCTGTCCTCCGGCGGAAAGGGTTTTGACGTTAGATTTTGAGCGGGAAACGCGGGGAGTATTGCGCGGCTAATTTACAACTCTTCCCCCCGGATTCAAAGGAGGAAGGGGCGGATTCGGCGTTTCCACAACTCACGCCGACCGAGCGAGGAGGCCGCACGCGGCGGCCGGCCCGGCTCTGTGCTAAACTCGCGCCGCACACGACACACCGGCCGATCTTCGAGTCGCTTTTTGGAAGCCCCGGAAGCCCTATGCCCGCAACCGTTCTCGCCGCCGTCCTCGCCCTCTCGTTCCTCATCGCGCCCGTCGCGTTAACGCAAAGGCTCACGCCGCGCGCGGCCG
>DATCVD010000406.1:0-2257 GCA_036567125.1 Pyrinomonadaceae bacterium
ACCGTCTCGCCGCGCTTTAGCGTGACGCGCGTCGCCGCCGCGGCCCCCGCTTAGATCGTCTCGTCGTCGCCCGCCGCGCCGCCGATGGTGTTCTGGCGCGCGAGGCTGTCGGCCCCGGACGCGCCGCCGATGGTGTTCGAGCGCATCGCGCCGCCCTGCACGCTCTTCTGCTCGTCCGCGCTCAACTCGTGCTCCGGCTCGGTCAGATCGTTAATCTTGACGCGCGTCGATACTTGCTCCCCTGCCTTGTCAGTCTCGTCCGCCATTGTCTTGACGCTCCTTGAAACGGTGTGTCTCTCGGGAAAGCAGCGCGTACAGTACAACAAAGCGCACGATTTGCGGAAGCGTTTTCCGGGCCGAAGGCCGTCCGAAGTTACCGGGCGAAGGCGGCGCTCGGAATCTCATCCGGGCTATCTCAAAGTCACGTCGATTTCGTCAACCACGTTCCAGTAGTGCCGGACGGCGTAAGCCAACGGTTGTAAACCGCCCCCAGCCCTTACCGGTCCTGGTAAGCGATCCGGGCCGACACTTTCACCGTGGCGACCCGCGGCCTTCGCAGGGAAGCGAACAGCGGCGCGGTCTTCTCGAACCCGGCGCTCGTCTTCCGCGCGGCCGACACCGGCAGGATTTCCTTCACGACCAAAAGCCTCCGGCAAAACTCCGTGGAAGCGGGCGGCCGCGCGAAGGCCGGCGGAAGCGTTGGTTCTCTTTTACGAGGCGGCTTGGACTTTCCGTTACGAGGCTCCGACGAACTCGCGGAGCGAGACGAGCGGGAAGATGAAATTCCTGACCGCGTCGAGGCCGAGGATGTATTTGGCGACGGACGGCACGACGCTCGTCCGCAGGAAGGCGAGGAACCATTCGGGGCCGGCGGCGAGTTGGAACATGCGGTCGGTCGTCTGCATAGGCGCGCGGCCGGCTAACCGAACCTCTCGACCTGCTCGAAGAAGGCGGCGAGCTTGCGCTCGTTGAGGCGGCCGGCGGTGCGCACGCCGCCGCACACGTCCAGACCGAACGGGCCGACCTCGTCGGCGGCCGCCCGCGCGTTCTCCGGCGTCAGCCCGCCCGCGAGGAAGACGGGCTTCGGGTTCAGCCGTTCGACGATCCGGCGGCTGACGCGCCAGTCGTGCGTGCGGCCCGTGCCGCCGAGTTCTTTGACGGCGAGCCGCTGGTTGCCGGAGTCGAGCAGCACGGCGTCAACTTCCGGAGCGACGCCGGCCGCTTCTTCGATTGATTCCTCGCCGCCGACGTGGACGACCTGCACGAGCGCGACGCCGGGCAGCGCGTCGCGCAAGTCCCGGTAAGTGCCGTCGGTCAGGCGGTCGACGACCTGCAAGGCGTTCGCGCGGACGCGGCGCTGCTGCTCGGCGATGCCGGCCGCCGACTGCCTGCTCGTCAGCAGAAAGGAGGCGACCGCGGGCGGCACGCGCGCCGCGATCTCGCGCGCGAGTTCGTCCGAAATGACGCCCGGCCCCGAAGGCATCTCGGAGACGAGTCCGACGGCGTCCGCGCCGTACGAGACGGCGAGCGCCGCCTCCTCGTGGCTGGCGATGCAGCAAATCTTCACCCGCAACTTCACGCCACAGATTCTACCCGCGACCCGCGCGCGCGGCCCCATCGACTCGGCCGACCCGCGCCGCGCGCAAAGCGCGAGACGGATTCGCCGCCCCGTGATAGCATCCGCGTCGTGAGACGCATCCTGACCGCAGACCTCTTCCTCCCGCTCCAGCGCGAGCTGGTCGCGCTGCTGCGCTCGCTCGACGCCGCCGACTGGCTGCGCCCGACCGTCGCCCGCGGGTGGGCCGTCAAAGACGTTGCCGCGCACCTGCTCGACACAGACCTGCGCCGCCTCTCGATTCAGCGCGACGGCCACCGCCCGCGCTCGCCCGCCGCAGAGTCCGGCGACTACGGCGGGCTGGTGCGGTTCTTAAATGATCTGAACGCGGCGTGGGTCGGCGCGGCCGAGCGGCTCAGCCCGCGCGTGCTCGTCGACCTGCTCGAATGGGCGGGGCCGCAGGCGGCGCATCTGTTCGCGTCGCTCCCGCCGGACGACCCCGCGCCCATCGGCGTCGCGTGGGCCGGCGAGGACGTTTCCGCGAACTGGATGGACGTGGGCCGCGAGTACACCGAGAAGTGGCACCATCAGGCGCAGATCAGGGACGCCGTCGGCGCTCCGCCGCTCGACGGCCGGCGCTGGCTCGCGCCCGTCCTCGCGCTCTCGATGTACGCGCTGCCCCACGCCCTCCGCGACGCCGAC
>DATCVD010000407.1:0-6201 GCA_036567125.1 Pyrinomonadaceae bacterium
GTCGCCCTCGTCGTCGAAGCTGCCGCGCTCTCCGAGCAGCTCGATGAGCTTCCGCGCAGCCGTCCCCAGCGTGCGGTCGCTGCGGTGGATGACGCCGACCGTGCGCGTCCACTCCGGCTCGGCGAGCGCGACGACGGCCAACTGGCCGCTGCGCCCCTCGTCCCTGACGCTCAGGCGCGGCACTACCGCCAGCCCGAAGCCGACCTCGACGGCCCGCTTGATCGTCTCGATGTTGTCGAACTCGGCGACGCGGCGGACCGCGACGCCGTGGGCGCGCAAAATTTTGTCCGTCGCGCGCCGCGTCGGGATGTCGCGCTCGAAGAGGACGAAATCCTGCCCGTCGAGATCGGCGACGGAGACACGCTTGCGCCCGGCGAGCGCGTGGCCGGGCGGGCAGATGAGGACGAGGCGGTCGCCCGCGAGTTGGATGACTTCGAGGCCGCGCTTGCGCTCCGGGTAGGCGACGATGCCGAGATCGACCGCGCCCGCGAGCACGTCGCGGACGATGCGGGTCGTGCGGCTGTATTCGAGATCGATCTTGGCCTCCGGGTAGAGGCCCATGAAGCGCCGCACGGCCGGCGGCAGCTCGTGCAGGCCGACGCTGTAGACGGTCGCCACCCGCACCGTGCCGCTCACCCTGCCGGTCTGCGCGCGCATCCGCTCTTCGAGCCGGGAGTAGGCGTCCAAGACCGAGCGGCACTCCTCGTAAAACGCCTGCCCGTCTTCGGTGAGGCAGACCTCGCGCCCGCCGCGCAGGCGTTCAAGCAGGCGGCGGCGGAACTTCTCTTCCAGCCCGCGCACCTGCTGGCTGACGGCCGACTGCGTCACGAAGTTGGCCTCGGCCGCCTGCGAAAAGCTCTTGGTCTCAACCAAGTCGCAGAAGATTTTGAGCGTCTCGACTTGCACCTTGCTCTTATTAGTTCCCCTAAAGAGTTCGTCTAAGTTTTTTCATTTTACCTTATATTTCCCGAACGTTAAAATCGGGCCGTTAGTTTCCGCCCGTCCGTTCCGGCGCGCGCGCCGCGAAGCTTGGCGATTGCTTTTCCCGCCGGGCTTCATATAATCGGGTGCGCTCCACGAAATCACGAACCGAACGGGCGAAGCCGGCCGCGGCCGCGCGGGCCTGCGACCCATCGGGGAGGCAGCGAGAGGCCCGGCGCGGCGCGCGCCGCGAAGGGGGTTCCAACTGAGATGGCCGTCCGCCTGAGCAAAACATTCGTCCTGCGCAAGCTGTTCCAGCTCTCCGGCATCGTGCCGCTCGGGGCCTTCCTCGTCGAACACTTCTACACCAACTCGAAAGCGATCAGCGGCCCCGCGGCGTTCAACGAGGCGGTCGGAGACCTCCAGAGGATTCCCTACATCTTCCTGATCGAGGTCTTCGGCATCTTCGTGCCGCTCACCTTCCACGCCGTGTACGGCCTCTTCATCGCGTGGGAGGCGCGGCCGAACAACCTCGCCTACAAGTACGCGCGCAACTGGTTCTACACCGTGCAGCGGGCGACGGGCGTCTTCCTGTTCCTCTTCATCCTCTTCCACGTGCTCAACTTCCGCTTCGGGCTGATCCCGGGGCTGAACGAGCAGTCGGTGGCGCACTACCCGGAGAAGGCTTTCGAGATCGTCGCGCGCGAGTTCGCGATCCCCGCGATCTTCGTGCTCTACGTCGTCGGCATCTTCTCGACCGTGTGGCATCTGGCGAACGGGCTGTGGCTGTTCCTCGTCGACTGGGGCGTCGTGATCGGCGCGACGGCGCAGCGCCTGACCGGCTACGCCTGCGTCGCCATCGGCTTGGCCCTCTTCTTCGTCGGCCTCAACTCGGCCGTCGCTTTCGTCCGCCCCGGCGGCTTACTCGGAGGTGTGCTCTACTGACATGGCGACACCCGGAAAAGACTTGAAGATCGCTATCGTCGGCGGCGGCCTCGCCGGACTCGCCGCGGCGATGAAGATCGCGGAGGCCGGCCACGCCGTCGATCTCTTCTCGGTCGTGCCCGTTAAGCGCTCGCACTCGGTCTGCGCGCAGGGCGGCATCAACGGCGCGGTCAACACGAAGGGCGAGGGCGACAGCCCGTGGAAGCACTTCGACGACACGGTCTACGGCGGCGACTTCCTCGCCAACCAGCCGCCCGTCAAGGCGATGTGCGACATGGCCCCGGCCATCATCTACATCTTCGACCGCATGGGCGTCCCCTTCTCGCGCACCACCGAGGGGCTTTTGGACTTCCGCCGCTTCGGCGGCACTCTCCACCACCGCACGGCGTTCGCCGGGGCCTCGACCGGCCAGCAACTCCTCTACGCGCTCGACGAGCAGGTGCGCCGGCAGGAGTCGGAAGGGCGCGTCAACAAGTACGAGCACTGGGAGATGCTGTCGCTGGTGATGGACGACCACCAAGTCTGCCGCGGCATCATCGCGATGGACAAGTCCACGCTTGAGCTGCGCGCCTTCCCGGCCGACGCCGTCATCGTCGCCACCGGCGGCCCCGGCCTCATCTTCGGCAAGTCGACCAACTCGATGGTCTGCACCGGCTCGGCCGTCTCGGCCTGCTACCAGCAGGGCGCGCGCTACGCCAACGGCGAGTTCATCCAAGTCCACCCGACCTCGATCCCGGGCGAGGACAAGCTGCGCCTGATGTCGGAGTCGGCGCGCGGCGAGGGCGGGCGCGTGTGGGTTCCGAAACAGAAGGGCGACAAGCGCGGCCCGTCGTCGATCCCTGAGAACGAACGCTGGTACTTCCTCGAAGAGAAGTATCCGGCCTACGGCAACCTCGTCCCGCGCGACATCGCGACGCGCGAAATCTTTCAGGTCTGCCTCGACGGCCAAGGCGTCAACGGCGAGAATCAGGTCTACCTCGATCTCACCCACATCCCGGCCGAGACGCTCGACCGCAAGCTCGGCGCGATCCTCGAAATCTACGAGATGTTCGTCGGCGACGACCCGCGCCACGTCCCGATGCGCATCTTCCCCGGCGTCCACTACTCGATGGGCGGCCTCTGGGTCGACTTCGATCAGCGCACCAACATTCCGGGCCTGCTCGCGGCGGGCGAGTGCGACTACTCGATCCACGGCGCGAACCGGCTGGGCGCGAACTCGCTCGTCAGTTGCGTCTACGGCGGCTTCGTCGCCGCCCCGGCGGCCATCGAGTACGCCAAGAACGTCGAGCGCAACGGCGCGGACACGTCGAGGGTTTACGATCAGGAACTCAAGCGCCAGCAGGAGATGAACGACCACCTCGTCAAGCAGTCGGGCAAGGAGAACCAGTACGTCATCCACGACGAGATGGGCAAGTGGATGACCGACAACGTGACGGTCGTGCGCTACAACGACCGCCTGCGGCAGACGGACGAGAAGCTGCTGGAGCTGATGGATCGCTTCACCCGCATCTCGATCAACGACTCGAACATGTGGGCCACGCACGCCCTGCCGCACGCGCGCCAGCTCTGGAACATGCTGGAGCTGGCGCGCGTCATCACGCTCGGCGCGCTCAACCGCGACGAGTCGCGCGGCGCGCACTACAAGCCCGACTTCCCCGAGCGCGACGACGAGAACTTCCAGAAGACCACCATCGCGGAGTATTCGGGCGAGGGGCCGGTCTTCTCTTGGGAGGACGTGGACGTTTCGCTCATCGAGCCGCGCAAGCGCGACTACAGCAAGGGCAAGCAGGCGAAGTCGGCCGCGGCGGGCGGCACGGCCGAGGCGTCGGCGGCGAAGGACGGCGCGGCGCAAGTCCCGGCCGCCGGCTGGGAGCAGAAGCCCGCGAACCTGTCGGGGCCGGCCATCTGGAATCAGGACAAGGAGCGGGTTGACGGCTCGGTCGCCGGTGCAGTCGAGACGCGCCGCGAGCAGGGCAAGAGCCTCGAAGACGCCGGCGGCAAGAACCCGGACGCGAAGCCTTAACGCCGAGCCGGGCGCGGAGTACGACGGGGTTGGTTGGGATCAAACACTATGAGCACGCACGCCGAAGGACAGTCGCAGCAGACGAGGACGCCGCCGGCCGAAGTCGTCATCCGCATCCGCCGCCGCGAGCGGCAGGACGCCGCGCCCTACTGGGAGGAGTTCGCCATCCCCCACCGGCCGAACCTGAACGTCATCTCCGCGCTGATGGAGATCAGGAAGAACCCCGTCACGCGCGACGGGAAGCAGACGACGCCGCCCGTCTGGGACATGAACTGTCTCGAACAGGTCTGCGGCATCTGCACGATGGTGATCAACGGGCGCGTCCGCCAGTCGTGCTCGGCGCTCGTCGATCAGTTGGAGCAGCCGATCACGCTTGAGCCGATGTCGAAATTCCCGAACGTGCGCGACCTCGTCGTGGATCGCTCGGAGATGTTCGACCACCTCAAGCGCGTCAAGGCGTGGATCGAGATCGACGGCACGCACGACCTCGGCCCCGGCCCGCGCATGGATCAGGCCGACGTGATGGAGCGCTACAGCTACTCGCGCTGCATGACGTGCGGCTGCTGTCTGGAAGCCTGCCCGCAGTACGGCGACGGCAACTACATCGGCCCGCAGGCCATCGCGCAGGTGCGCTACCAGAACATGCACCCGTCGGGCAAGATGACCCGCGACGACCGGCTCGAAGCCATCATGGGCGACGACGGCATCACCAACTGCGGCAACTCGCAGAACTGCGTCCGCGTCTGCCCGATGTCGATCCCGCTCACCAAAGCCATCTACGAGGAGAACCGCGAGACGGTGCTGCACGGCCTCTTCGGCTGGCTCAAACGCTAGACCGCCGGGGATGTTCCCGCACGAGCCGCCGCTCGCTTCGACGGGCGGCGGCTTCTCCGTTACCTAACCGGCGGCGGGGCGCGCGCGGTCTGGAAGCTTCGTTCGACTCACGGCGGCGAATAGGCGCTCCCCCTCGGAATCCGATTCGCCCTTTCAGATATGAACGGTAACGCGCTGCTCGGAAAACTTTTGAGCGAACACAGGTTGGCTGATCGCGGGCGAGGCGGGTTGTTTACCTGCGGGTGTTTTTTGATCCTCCCTTTTATCTTCGGCCTGTGGGGACTCATCGCCTCTTTGACTTACGCACGCCAGACGGCCGACGCCGACGTAGGGTTCTATTTCTCCCTCGCCCTCGCCGCCACCTGTCTCGGGTTATTCGGCCTCTTCGCCCTCGTGTCCCGCCTGTCGCCCGCTTGGCTGAAGAGGTATAAGCTCGAAATTTACGAGAACGGTTTCGTCAAAAAGGATTTATTCAAAACCCGGACTTGCCTGTGGGGCGAGATCAGTGAAGTCAAGCCGACGCTGCTGGTTTACGACAAGGCGAGCCTTAACACGCCGCCGAGCGAGTTCGGAAATCTCGGTGAAGACACCGCCGAGAGGGGTATCTACGAAGTCTATCGAAAAGACGGCGGCAAGATCACCGTCAGCCGCCGGTACACCGACATCGAACGGCTCGACGAGCGACTCATCCCGTTTTGCGACGAAGCCCCTAACTGGTAACAAAGCGCATTTGGACGACGCGCCTAACAGCTCATTCAACCCGACGCGGATTTTGCGCGTCTCTTGTCGTTGACTTGAGGGTTTTTGCAGTTGCCGCCTGCGCCGGTTAATTCGTGCGTTAGGCGCTCACGCCTACAGCCCGCCGCCCGTGGATAACAATTTGCCCGCCCCTTCGTATTAGTCTTTGAGGGAGGGCTGAAATCGTGACTGAGAGGCCGCTTAGGCTGTGGCCCGGCGTGGTCGTCGCGGCGCTGCAACTGGTGGGGCTGTTCGTCCTGCCCCTCATCATGCCCGAATGGGCGATCATCGGCATGTTGGGCGGGGCCGTCGGCGCGTTGCTGATCCTCGTGTGGTGGGCCTTCTTCAGCCGCGCGCGCCGGATCGAGCGCGTCGGCGCAATCCTCCTGATCGTCGTCGGGCTGGCCGCGACGCGGCTCGTCCTCCACCAATCGGTCGCGGGGGCGGGGATGGGTTTTTTGTTCTACGTCTACGGCCTCACGTCGGCGAGCATCGCGCTCGTCGCCGGGGTGATAGTCGGCCTCCGCCTTCCTGACCGGGCGCGTCGCGCCGTGGCGGCAGCGGCGATCCTGATCGGGTGCGCCGGGTGGGCGCTCGTCCGCACGGGCGGGATCAGCGGCGACGGCGATTCCGATCTGGCGTGGCGCTGGTCGCAGACTCCCGAAGAGCGTCTGCTGGCGCAGGCCGGCGGCGGGCCGGCGGCGAACCCTTCAACACCCGCGTCGCCGCCTTCAACTTCG
>DATCVD010000408.1:0-6828 GCA_036567125.1 Pyrinomonadaceae bacterium
GGCTCGCGCAGCTCCTTGGGCACCTTGATGCCCGCCACCCGCTTCGGCAGCTTCGGCGCGTCCGGCTTCGCGCCCTTGGCGTCCTTGCTCTTCTTCTGCTTCTTCTTGGCCAAGGCAGGTCCTCTCTGTCATCAGGATAGCAGCGGCGGGCTTAAGCGCCAAATCTCGACCGTGCGGAGGTAAGAAAGCATGAAAGCCGCACTGCTCGCTGCGTTCCTCTGGCAGGGCGCCGCACCGGCGCCCGCGGACCCTTTCTGCAAGGATGTGCGCCTTCTCGCCGGCGCGGCCCTGGAAGCCGACCCGTTCGAACGTCTCCGCGGCCGCAACTTCCGGCCCCGCCTCCTCGACGCCTGCGTCGCGCGGGCAGCTGATTATCAGTGCAAACGCCTTCGTCCGCGGGCGGGGGAGACGCGCGAATCCGTCGCGCACCGCATCCGGGCGTGCCTTCCCGCCTGGCCGCCGGCGAGCCTGCTGCGGGATATCGATCTGCGCGGCAACGAGACCATGGTCGTGCAAGCCAGTGCTTTCCAAGCCTTGGTGACCACGGAGCACAACGGCCGGTCTCGGCGGCGAGGGCGGCGGCGAGGGCGAAGGCTGCGAAAAATTTTCTGCTCATAGAAATTCCTTAACCCGGACGAACCGGCGGGCGGCTTCGAGGGCGGCCGGCTTGAGCGGCGACTTTCAGACGAGCCGCGCGGCGTCTCTGAGCCGGCGCGCCGAACGCTCGCGGCCGACCGCCGCGAACACGTCGAACATCGAGGGGCCGACCGACTGGCCCGTCAGCGCGGTGCGCGAGGCGTTGATCAGAAGCCCGGCCTTCACGTCCGCCTCGTCCGCGAAGGCGCGGAGCGCCGCCTCGGCCGTCTCGACGCCGAAGTCTTCCGTCCGCTCGATCCGCTCGGCGAGCGCGGGCAAAAGCTCTTTCAGGCGCGGCTCCTTCTTCAAATTTTTGGCGACGGCCGCGTCGTCGAACTCGAAGTCGTCGGCGAAGTAGGCGCGGCCCTGCGCCGAGAAGTCTTTGAGCGTGTGGAAACGCTGGCGGATGAGATCGACCGTGCGGGCGAGCCACTCGCCGCGCCCGCCGTCGTACTCGTCGCGCCACAGCCCGGCGGCTTCGAGTTCGGCGCGCACCATCGGGAGGAGTTCCGCGAGCGGCAGCGTGCGGACGTACTCGGCGTTCATCCAGAGCGCCTTCTGATCCGTCCAGTGGCGCGCGTCGCCTTCGGCGAAGTTGAAGACGGCGGGCGAGCGGTGGATGCCTTCGAGCGAGAACTTTTCGCGCAACTCTTCGAGCGTGAAGATTTCGCGCTCCTCGCCAGCGGGCGACCAGCCGAGCAGGGCGAGGAAGTTGCGGAAGGCGGCCGGGATGAAGCCGCGGTCGCGGTAGGTCGTTAAGCTAACGACCTCGCCGTGCTTGCGCTTCGAGAGCTTCGCCTTGTTGGGCGCGAGGATGAGCGGCAGGTGCGCGAAGCGCGGGACGCGTGCGCCGAGCGCCTCGTAGATCAGAATCTGCTTGTGCGTGTTCGTCAGGTGATCCTGACCGCGGACGACGTCCGTGATGCCCATCTCGATGTCGTCGCAGACGACCGAGAGGTTGTAGAGCGGGTGGCCGTCCGATCTCAGCAGCACGAGGTCTTCGATCTCCGAGTAGTCGCGCTCCTGCGCGCCGTAAACCGCGTCCTCGAAATGCGAACGACCCTCGGGGGCGACTTTCAGACGAACCGCGAACGGCTCGCCCGACTCGGCGCGGCGGTTCGACTCTTCGGGCGACAGATCGCGGAACGGGTTGGCGCGGGCGTCCGCGCCTTCGGTCGCGGCGTGGCGCGCCCGCTCGGCGATCTCCTGCTTGACGTTTCGGTCGGAGCGCTCTTCCTTCGGCGTGAAGTCGCGGTAGGCGCGGCCCCGTTCGATCAGCCGGAGCGCGGCGGCGCGGTGCTTGTCGGCGTTCGCGGACTGGAAGACGATCTCCTCGTCGTAGTCGCTGATGCCGAGCCACTGCAAGCCTTCGAGGATCGAGCGCGTCGACTCGTCGGTCGAGCGTTGCAGGTCGGTGTCCTCGATGCGGAGCAGGAATTTGCCGCCGACTTTGCGCGCGTAGAGCCAGTTGAAGAGCGCCGTGCGCGCGGCCCCGATGTGCAGGTAGCCGGTCGGCGATGGGGCGAAGCGGACTCGAATCATAAGCGAAAGAGGTTAGAGGTTAGAGGTTGGAGGTTAGAAAGAGAAAGTCTTTACTAACCTCTAACCTCTAACCTCTAACCTCTGAAACTTTCTGGCGGAGATGGCAGGATTCGAACCTGCGATAGGCTTTTGACCTATAACGGTTTAGCAAACCGCCGCCTTAAGCCACTCGGCCACATCTCCGCGCCGCCCCGAAAGGCGAGGATTATTCTAGCCCGCGACAATCGAATGTCAAGGTGAGGCTCGGCCTCCCGGCCTCAGGAAAACGCGCGCGCGGCCCGTCTCGCCGTGGTGGTAGAATTCAGACGCCCGACCAGCTCGCCAGTTGACTGCACCCGACAGGAGAGCCGCTCACATGCCCGAGACTTCAAACCAGCGCACCACCGTTATGGTCAGCAGCACCGCGCGCGACCTACCGGAGCACCGCAAGCAGGTGATGGATGCGTGCATGCGACAAGGCATGTTCCCCGTGATGATGGAACACCTGCCCGCCAGCGACGCGGAGGCGATCTCGGCGTCCCTCAAGCTGGTGGACGAGGCTGACATCTACGTCGGCGTCTTCGCGCACCGCTACGGCTACGTGCCGAAGGAGAATAACCCGCGCCGGATTTCCATCACCGAGATGGAGTACGACCGCGCAGCCAGGCGCAAAATCCCGCGCCTGATCTTCGTGATGGACAAGACCCATCCGATCACGTTTGAAGACGTGGAGCAAGGCGAGGGCGCGCTCAAGCTCAAGGCGTTCAAGGAGCGCGTGCAGACGGAGAAGATCGTCAACTTCTTCAACTCTCCCGCCGACCTGCGCGCGCACGTCATCAACAGCCTGTCGAAACTCCGGCTACCAGACCTCACGGCCTTTCACTACGTCAGCGACATCCCCGCGCCGCCCGAGCCTTTCATCGCGCACCCTTACACGCTGCTGCAAACCCACCGGCTCGTCGGCCGCCAGCCCGAACTCAACCTGCTGACCGACTGGGTCGCCAAGCCCGCCGCTGGCATCCACCGCGCGCGCATCCTCTGTGTCGTCGCCGTTGGCGGCCTCGGCAAGAGCGCGCTCACTTGGCACTGGTTCAACCGGATCGCGCCGCAGGAGATGCGCCCCCTCGCCGGCCGCATGTGGTGGAGCTTCTACGAATCCGACGCCACCTTCGAGAACTTCGTCGCCCGCGCGCTCGCCTACGTCTCCCGCCGCCCGCTCGCCGAAGTGCAACAAATCCCAGCGCCCGAACGCGAGACGCAACTCCTCGCCGCCCTCGACCGCGAGCCGTTCCTCCTCGTGCTCGACGGCTTGGAGCGCATCCTCATTGCCTACGCGCGCATGGACGCCGCGCACTTGAGCGACGACGATTACGACAAACGGACGGCGAACTACGTCGCCGACGCCATCGGACTGCCCGCGAGCGCCGCGCAGTCCTTCACGGGCGAGCACCGCCTGCGCAAGACCGCCGACCCGCGCGCCGGCTCGTTCCTTCGCAAGCTGGCGAACGTCCGAGCCTCGCGCATCCTCGTCAGCACGCGCCTCTACCCCGCCGATTTGCAGACGGTGACGGGCGAGACGTTTGGCAGTTGCGCGGCGGTCTTCCTGAAGGGGCTGGCCGACGACGATGCGCTCGAACTGTGGCGGGCGTTCGGCGCGACCGGCGCGCGTGATTCGCTGCTGCCGCTTTTCCAACGGGCGGATAACCACCCGCTGCTGATTCAGGCGTTGGCGAGCGAGGTGGCGCGCTACCGGCCCGCGCCCGGCGACTTCGACGCGTGGCGGCGCGCTCATCCCGATTTCAATCCCTTCAGCCTGCCGCTCGTGCAGGTGAAGTCGCACGTGCTGGCGTTCGCCCTGCGCGGGCTGGACGACAAAGCGCAGCAGGTGTTGCGCACCGTCGCCGCCTTCCGCATGCCCGCGCGCTACGACACGCTAGCCGCATTGTTAATAGGCGAAGGAAAGCCGTGCGCCGACGAGCGCGAGTTGGACGGGGTGCTGACCGAGTTGGAGGATCGGGGGCTGGTCGGCTGGGACAAGCGCGCCAACCGCTACGACCTGCACCCGCTCGTGCGCGGCGTGGTGTGGAGTTGCTTGGGCGACGACGACCGGCGCGGCGTCTACACGAGCCTGCACGCGCACTTCGAAGCAGTGCCGATGATTGACGATTACCTCGAAGTCAATAGCCTCGAAGACCTCACGCCCGCCATCGAACTATACAACACGCTAATCGGACTGGAACATTATGATGATGCCTATAAAGTCTTTAGCGACCGATTGGATAAAGCCACGCTCTACCGTCTGAGTGCCAGCCGAGAGCGGGTCGAACTTTTGGAGATGCTCTTTCCTGACGGACTGGAGCAGTTACCGCATTTGAATAATCAAGCTGATCAAGCTTACACGCTCAATGCGCTGGCGCAGGGGTATCAACTAAGCGGACAGCCGGGGCGTGCAGCCGCGCTGTTTCGCCGCCATAACACAATTCGTTCAGTGACGAAGGATGACTACAACCTTAGCATTGGTTTATATAACCTGTCATACGCATTGCGGCTGTCAGGCGCGCTGTGCGAGTCGGAGTCCGCCGCGCGGCGCGCACTGGTCATCACACGCGAGCAAAATGATCATTTTCAGGAAGCGGTCAGTCTGTATTGGCTTGGCTTGACGTTGACGGCGCGGGGTTTTGTGAATGAATCCGGATTTGCCCTACAACGAGCATTGCGCATCCGTATAAGGCAGTCTAATAGTACAGGCGAAGGCGTCGTCAATTCTTATCTCGCACAGAGAGAATTGTGGCTCGGCGAGTTCGTGGGTGCGCTATCCTTCGCCAACCGCGCGTGGGAATTGGCCCATGTTCAGAGTAATGAGCGTGATTTCATCCGCGCGGCGAGAGCGCAAGGCGAGGCGGCGTTGGGCTTGAACAATCTCGCCACGGCGGACGAGCGGCTACACCATGCGCTCACCCGCGCGCGGAAGGTGAACCATGCTGAAGACGAACTGCCCGCGCTCGTGGCGCTGGCGGAGTTGCGGCGGCGGCAGGGGGATGGGAAGGCGGCGCGCGAACTGCTAAATGATGTGTGGGAGGCGTCGGAGCGCGGGCCGTATCCGCTCGTTCATGCCAACGCGCGCAACGTGCTGGCGCGGATTGAGCGGGACGCGGGCAATGAAGCGGCGGCGGTCGAGGCGGCGACGAAGGCGTACGGGCTGGCGTGGTGCGATGGGCTGCCGTTCGCGTATCACTGGGGGTTGGAAAGGGCGCGGCGGCATTTGCGGGAGTTGGGGGCGGGGGAGCCGGAGATGCCGGCGTTTGACGAGTCGAAGTTTGGGCCGATGCCGGAGGTGGAGATCGATCCGGCGGACGAGTTCGGGGCGGGCAGCGTGGACGAGGCGGAGGGAGTGGTCTGAGGGGAAGCAGCCTAGGTGCGCGGGCGCAGTCACCCGCGGCGCGCGGCCGAAACTCCCTCTGCGCGGTGTTACAATCGCCCGCGTGATGAATGAGTCGGAGCTGACGAAAGAGAGTGGGCTGACGGAAGACGCCGAACCGGCGTCGAGGATGACGCGCCGCCGCTTCGTCAAGGGCCTCGCCGCGGCCGGCGTCGCGGGCGTCGTCGGCGCGGGCGCTTACGGCGGCCTCTACGAGCGGCACGACTACGAGCTGACCGAGACCGACATCCTGATCCGCGACCTGCCGGCGGGGTTCGACGGCTTCCGCATCGCGCAGGTGTCGGACGTGCACCACAGCTCGATTGTCTCGGCCGGGGAGGTGCGCCGCGTCGTCGAGTTGGCGAACTCGGCGCGCTGCGACATGGTCGCGCTCACCGGCGACTACACGACGGCCTCGCGCGAGTACGTCGAGCCGTGCGCCGAAATCTTGGCGGGCCTCGCCGCGCCGCACGGCGTCTGGGCCGTGCTCGGCAACCACGACCACCACACCGGCCCACAGCTTACGCGCGCCGCGCTCAAGCGGCGCGGCATCAACGTGATCGACAACGCCAACACGCGGATCAGACGCGGCGGCGACGAGCTGCAACTCGCCGGCGTCGGCGACTGGTCTTGGAACGACAACGACTGGGGGCGGGCGTTCGCGGGCGTCGACCGCCGCCGGCCCACGGTGCTGCTCTCGCACCAGCCGCTCGTGCTCGACCTCCCCGAAACCGACGGCGTCTCGCTGATCCTGAGCGGGCACACGCACGGCGGGCAGGTGAGTCTGCCACTCGTCGGCGCGCCGGTCGGCCACATCAACGAGTTCAAGTACCTGCGCGGACGCTTCACGCGCGGCCCCACGCAGCTCTACGTCACGCGCGGCACGGGCACCATCGGCCTGCCCGTCCGCTTCGGCACGCGCCCCGAAATCGCCGTGCTGCGGCTGCGCCGCGCGGGATAAAAATAGCCGCGGGGGAAAACAGTTTTGAGTTTTCCCCCCGCGGCTATTTTCCTGTTTTGAGCATCAGGGCTGGTCGCTCGTGCCCTGAGGCGGGGGCTGCTGTCGCCGCTGCTGGCGACGCTCGCGCCGCCGCTCGCGGAACTCCTCGCGGCGTTCGCGCCACAGCTCGCGCTGCTGCCTCAACTCGGCGCGCGCCGCTTGGAGTTGCGCGCGCTGCTCGTCGGTGAGCACGGCGCGCATCTCGGCGCGCATCCGTTCGGCGTCTGCGCGAAGCTCCTCGCGGAGTTGGCGC
>DATCVD010000409.1:0-3589 GCA_036567125.1 Pyrinomonadaceae bacterium
CGCGACCGGCGACCTGTTCGGCGCGCGCCTCGCCGCGGAGTTGTCGGGCCTCGGCGTCGAGCTGGCCGCGCCGCTCGTCGTCCACGACGGCTTCGTCGGCCTCATCCTGCTCGGCGGCAAGGCGACCGACGAGCCTTTCACGACCGAAGAGCGCGAGGTCGTCCACACGATGGCGCGCCACATCGGCGTCGGCATCTACAACCACCGGCTCCTGCGCGAGGTCGAGCGCCGCGCCGGGGAGAACCGCGAGCTCTACGACAACCTGCGCGGCGTCTACCGCGACACGGTGCGCGCCTTCGCCGCCGCGATAGACTTCAAGGACAAGTACACGCAAGGCCACTCCGAGCGCGTCGGGCACTACTCGGAGCTGATCGCGCGCGCGCTCGGCTGGGAAGAAAGCCGGATCGAGGCCATCGCCGTCGGCGGCTACCTGCACGACGTGGGCAAGCTCGTCGTCGAGCGCGACATCATCAACGCGCCTTACCGCATCGACGCCAAGCAGTCGGCCGAACTCAACCGCCACCCGGCCGCCGGCTACGAAATCCTCGCGCCGATCCGCCACCCGGACGCCGACATCCCGCTGATGGCCCGCTACCACCACGAGCGGTGGGACGGGCGCGGCTACCCGGAAGGCTTGCGCGCCGAGGAGATACCGACGAGCGCGCGCGTCGTGACCGTGGCCGACTCGTTCGACGCGATGACGACCGACCGCACCTACAAGCGGCGCAAAACTTTCCCCGAAGTCGTCGCAGACTTCCGCTCGAACGCCGGCCGGCAGTTCGACCCTGCGATCGCCGCCGCGCTCTTCCGCGCGCTGCTCGCGGAACTCGACGCCGGGCCGCAGGGCCGCCGCTTCACGCGGCTCTTGGGGCGCGACTACTTCAACGCCGAACAGTGCCGCCCGCTCGTCGCCGAACTGCTGAACGATCTCGACTCGGCCGCGCCCGTCGTCGCCGAGGGCGGCGGCTGAAACCCCCGACCGGCGTCAAACGAAACTGCGCGGCGGCGGCGACGAAGAACCGTTTAAACGGTCTGCTTCGTCGCCGCCGCCGCGCAGTTTCGCGCTCGGCTGGGGGCGTCGCGTGAGGCTAGAGCCTGCCGCCGGCCGCGTTGAAGTCCTCAAGGCTGAGCGCCTTCGCCTTGTGCCCGCCGGTGAGCACCCTGACCGTCACGCGGCTGTTCGCGCGGGACGCGATGAGGGCGACGAACGGCGTCATCAGCGCGCAGTTGGCGAGGACGATCTGCGGGTACTGGCCGATCAGCTTCTGCGCGACTTCGGGCGTCGGGAACGTGCCGCCGCTGTAGCGGAGCAGGGCGTCGTAGTCGATGAGCTGCGCCTCGGCCTGACGGAAGGGCGGCCGGTTGAACAGGTTCGACACGAGCAGCACCACCTGACCGGACGCGCCCGTCGTCGTCGGCACGGTCGAGAGGGCCGGGAATTTGTCGCCCTGATTGGGCTGGTACGCCTTCTCCGCGTGCCTCGGCGGGCTGATCGCGTAGTACCGCTGCATGTCCTCCTGTGAGATGGTGGAGATGGCGAAGACTGTGCTGGACACTGTGCTCTCCTTTCGGTAAGGGCCGGAGATTCACACGCCGCCGGTCGGCCTCGAAAGCGGCACGACTCGACAGAACACGAGGCGAAGCCGGCGTGGTGAAGACTCCGCGGTTGTGAGGCCAACAGAGGCGGGATTGCTTGTTGGCAGGGAAGCTGACGTCCCCTGCCATCTACGCGGATTTCGCGTTCCGGCGGGATCACTGACCGTGGCCTTCGCGCCGGGCGGCCGCGTTAAGACAATTCCTTCGGCCGCGGCCCCGTGCAGCCCGGCCCGTAGAGCGCGTCCTTCTTGAGGCTGATGACGGGGTACTGTCCGGCCTCGGCGTTCAGGGCCGTCCACTCCTGAAACTCGTCGGGCACGGTCGGCTCGGAGAAGATCGCCTCGACGGGGCACTCGGGCACGCAGGCGTCGCAGTCGATGCAGGTGTCGGGGTTGATGTAGAGGCGGTCGGGCAGTTCGTGGAACGCCTCGACGGGGCAGACGGCCGCGCAGTCCGTGTACTTACAATCGACGCAAAGCTCGGTTACGACGTAGGTCATCTTCGCTGTTTGCCGGAGGGGAAGTTCCGTAGCGACTCCGCCGCCGCCGCCGAGAACGTCGGGGCGACTCGGTCGCCCCTGATCGCTCACGCCGCGGCCGTCACGCGCTCGTCGATTCGGCTACTTGGGCTGCACGCGCAGGGTGTAGCTGCAAATCTCGACGCGCTCGTCGGGGCGGATTTCGACCGCCTCCTCGCGCGGCAGCTCGCGCCCCTCGACGAGCGTCGAGTTGCGCCCCTTCGAGGTCAGCCAGAAGCGGCCCGTGTTATCCACGTCGAGCGTGGCGTGGACGCGGCTCACCTCGGCGTCGCCCTTCAAGGGCAGATCGACCTCGATGGACTTCGAGCCGCGGCCGATGGTGATCTGCTGCTTCGAGACTGGCACGACCGTCTGCCTGACGCCCTCGCGCCAGATTTCGACCGAATACAACTCCTGCTGCCGCGGCCGCACGCGCGTCACCTCGGCCTCCGGCTGCTCGCCGTCGCCGTCCTCGGCCGGCGCGAGGTCGGGCGTCGTCACCGCCCCGGCTTCGGGCAGGGGCGGCCGCGACGTGACCATCGTGTGGCCCGACTCGGTCGCGTCCCAGACGGGCTGGACGCGGAACTCGCCCTTGTTGAGCGTGCCGTCGACGCGCAGCTCCACCGCGAACTGCTTGGTGGCGAGTTGCGTCGCGCCGGCGATCTCGCGCGCGCGTTCGGAGAGGACGTGGAAGAGGCCCTGCTCCAAGCCCCGCCGTTTTTCGCCCTGCCAGTCGCGGTCGTCTTCGTTCGACAGGTAGACGATGTATTCGGGCGGGATGTAGGTCGGGCCGCCGGGCGGGGTGAACATCTCGCGCTGCATCACGTTCTCGATCTCGCGCGCGACCTTGACGAGAAACTCCTCCCAGACGCGGCGCGGCCGCGCCTGCTCGTCCACGCTGGCGAGCGGGTCGTCCTCGATCTCGCCGTCGATCCACTTGCGTATGGACTCAAGAATGCCCACTTCCGGTTCTCTCCTCGCTTCCGCTATCGTCTCAGGTGTTACGAATCGGGCGACAGCTTACCGCAAAAACCTCGCGTTGATCCAACCCCTCTCCGCCCCGCCGTCGTCGAGCCGCGGGTAGCCGCGCTGCACGATCTCGATCTCGACCCAGCCGCCCTCAGTCTGGAGCACGCGCACGCGCGACCCGCTCTCGACTTGGCCGACCCGAGCCTGCGAAGCGCCCGGCCCGGCGCGCAGGTTCGCGGTCGTCGTCGTGATCTTCTCGCCGGCCACCGGCTGCTGCGCCCCCTGCTGCGGGCCGCCGCGCTGTTGCGTGCTCGGAGCCGCGGTCTGGCGCGTGCGGACAGACCAGTGGACGCCGAGCAGCAGGAGGACGAAGCCGGCGAGCAGGAGCGCGGCGACGATCCACGGCCGCGCGTGGTCGCGGAAGAAAGAGGGGCGCGCGGGCTCTTCGCGCTTCTCGACAGGGGCGCGCGCCGGGCGGTTGCGCCCGTCGTTGGCGACTTGCGGGGT
>DATCVD010000410.1:0-5960 GCA_036567125.1 Pyrinomonadaceae bacterium
CCGCGCGATTTCGCGCCCCGCGCCGCGGCCGGAACCGCCGACGGCATGGTTTGCGGGCCGGACGCCACAACGGGAGCGCGCCACGACCCCTCCGCGCATCGCCCGTCGCCGAGTTAGGTCTATGAAGGAGTGCTTTCTCATTGCTCCAATAGGGCCAGAAAGGTCTGAAGTCAGAAAGCGATCTGACGAGCTGTTCCAGTACATTATTCATCCAGTAACTACGGAATTAGGATATAAACTGCTTCGCGTAGATCAGATCAGTATCCCTGGGCCGATTACAGCAGACATTCTGCGTAAATTAATTGATGCAGACTTGGTAATTGCTGATATCACTGATCTCAATCCTAACGTTATGTATGAGTTGGGTATCAGACATGCGTTTGGTAAACCAGTAATAATGCTTGCTGAAAGGGGGCAAGCCATTCCATTCGATATTACTAATGTACGGGTAATTTTCTATAGCTTAGAATTGGCTGAGGTTGGATATTCGAAGCATTTGCTCGCCAGTTCTATAGAGTTAATCATTAGGGATGAAGTTCAATCAGATTTACCCATTAGGGCTGCTGTAGATATAAAATCGTTTGAAAAAATCAGCGAGCGTGAGCTTACTCAGCCAACGTCAGATTCCTTTGGTGCATATATTAATGTGCTGAAAAGCATCGAAAGCCGCTTGGCCGCGGTTGAATCAAAACTTGATCGTCCCAGTGAGAAATCAGAAAAGCAGTATTCAAGAAGAATCTTTATTGTTCATGGACATGATGGTGAGTTGAAGAATGAACTGGCGCGTTTTCTTGAGAAGCTCGAATTTGAGCCAATTATTCTTCATGAGCAGCCAGATAAAGGTGAGACGATTTTTTCAAAGCTACGCGATGAAATGTCAGATGTTGGCTTTGCTTTCATAATCCTTCCTCCTGATGATATTGGTGCAATAGCCTCCCGAATCGAAGAACTCAAAGCCAGGGCACGCCAGAATGTGGTCTTTGAGCATGGATTGTTCTGCGGACAGCTTGGCCCTTCACGGATATGTGCAATACGTAAAGGTGATGTTGAAATACCATCTGATTTGCATGGGGTCTTGTATAAAACACTTCCTATTGGGGGCAATATTGGTTCAATTGCTTTCGATATTGTAAAGGAGTTGCGGGCGGCAGGATACATAGTAGATGCTAATAAAGTTTAGAGAGCAAACAAGGTGGCCTAACAACTCATTCAACCGGACTCGATAGAAGGCTGCATTTCATCATCCTTAATGATTTAGAGTTGGGTGGCTTTCGCTCGCCGGTTAATTCGGGCGTTAGGTGCTAACGACTTAATCCATAAGTTGATAGATTTGAGTTTATGAAACTTAATGTATGCATCGCCGGGGCCACGGGGTGGGTCGGGAGACCTCTTTGCTTAGCCGTATCGGAGGCAGACGACCTGAGCCTCGTCGGGGCTGTCTCTCGGACCCATAAAGGTCGTAACCTGAAAGACGCTGTCGGTGACTCAAAGCTCGATTTGATAGTCAGCGGGTCTGTCACGGAAGCTCTTGGCACGCCGACCGAGGTCTTAGTCGATTACACCAAGGCAGACGTGGTGAAAGCCAACGTGATGACGGCGATCCGCGGGGGCGTCCACGTCGTCATCGGCGCCTCCGGGCTGACGGACGAAGATTTTATTGAAATCAATCAAGCCGCCGTGGAACATAAAGTGGGCGTGATAGCCGCCGGCAATTTCGCCATCACCGCCGTCTTGCTCCAACGCTTCGCCTGTGAGGCGGCGAAGTATTTATCCCACTGGGAGATTATAGATTATGCCTCGGACGCGAAGCGGGACGCGCCGAGCGGGACGACGCGCGAACTGGCCTTCAGACTTGCGGAGATCGGAAGGCCGGAGGCCACTCACCCCATCGAGGAAACTATCGGGGAGAGAGGGAGCCGGGGGGTAACCTTAAACGGGACTCAGATTCATTCGATTCGCCTCCCCGGTTACGTCATCGGCGTCGAGGCGATATTCGGCGCGAAGGAGGAGCGTTTGAGCATCCGCCACGACGCCGGCAGCGGGGCCGGGCCGTACATTCAGGGCAGCCTTTTAGCGATTCGTAAGGTGAGGAATCATGTCGGGCTAATCAGGGGCTTGGATAAGATAATGGAATAATGCCCGGACGCCGCGCCTAACAACGGCATGCACCTCGACGCCCTTTCACGAAGCCTCTCATGCAGGTTACGCAGGGGCGCGGGTGATGCCGGTCGTTAGGCGCAAAATGTCGTGCGGGAGAGCGTTCAATGTGGAGGGGCTTTAGAACCTCTCGATACTGAACCCACAGGAGGTCGTATGAAAACTTTGATGCTCTGCCTGCTCCTAGCCGCCACCTTAGCCTTCGGCGCCGAGGCCGTTCTCGCCTGTACGTGCGCGCCGTCCAAGGGCCCGGCCGAGGAGCTTGAGCTGACGGCCGCCGTCTTCTCCGGCAAGGTCGTCGAGATCAGGAAGCACGGGCAAGGCGCGGACATGTTCGCCAGAGTCGAAGCCGTCTTGCGGGTGGAGAGAGTATGGAAGGGGGTTGAGGGGCCGACTGTCAGCGTGTTCACGAGTTCGCACTCGGCGGCTTGCGGCTACGGCTTCAAGGAAGGGCGCACTTACCTAGTGTACGCGCACAAGAATGCTGAGGGCAGGCTTTCGGCAGGTATCTGCGGGCGGACGAGAAGGCTCAAAGACGCGGGTGAAGACTTGAAGACGCTAGGCCCGGGCCGGGAGATGGCGGTGGGCGGGTCGAAGTAAGGTAAAGCCAAGGCGTCTTATCAGCGGTGCCTAACAACGGCATGCAGCGGACGCGCAAATCAGCCTTTCTCTTGTCATCACAGGCAGTGGCGCACCGCTGATGCCGGGCGTTAGGCCCTCATATTTATCTAGGAATAATTGACAGTGTAGCTGTGGAAATAATACTTTGCAGGAGTTCTAACCACTTTCCGAAGCCGCTCAATTCCCCAGAGCTAAAAAGGAGTCAACATGGCAATACAGGTTATCGTTCAACAGGGAGGCCCCTTGCCCATAAAAGTCACCTTCCAAGCCCCCAGCGACACCCCCATGTATCTAGAAATCAACGGGTCTGTCTGGAGCCAATCTGCCAACCAGATCATCGGCATCGGGGTTAATCTAGACAATCAGGAGGTGGGGCACGCGCGAATCTTCTCCAACGGAACCGGCACCCACCGGACTGTGGTGCCAGCTTACATCCCCATCCAGCTCAGCGAGGGGCAGCACACCCTGACGCTCTTCCCCGACACCGAGCAGACCGTGTCCGACAGCAACGACTTCTACGTCGCGGTCATTCACTACTAAGAACCCGCCGGGGAGAGAAGGACGGGGGTGGCCCGCCCCCGCCTCACCAGCCTTTTACATGTCGCGCCGAGAACGGGAATGCGCCGGCCTGTAGTTTCCCCCCGCACTCCGGGGTAGCCGCGCCCCCTAACAACGGCCTGCGCCCGACGCCCCTTCACGGAGTCTCTCATGTACGATGAATGTGGGCGCGGGTGATGCCGGTCGTTGGGCGGCTGATCTGAATCTCATATGGGAACGTCGAGAAAACTCGGGCACGCCCTGCTGACAGTTTTACTGCTGGGCTTAACGAGTTGCGGCAACTCACCGAGGCCTAAAGTCGCGCTGGTTGAGCCGGCGCCGCCAACATTTCGGTGGGAGGGGCCGGGCCGCTGGTCTGAGGATTCTCGCTCCCTGTATGAGTTCGTGGTGATCGAGCGCCCTCGCGGCGACCCCGGCTTCCGGGACATCTTCGGCGACGACAGCAGGCATAATCCCAACGTCGTTTGGAGGATTGAGCCTCTCGGCGGCGGGATCGCCTTCGGCGACGCGCCAGATATTACTTACGGGCAGGTGCCGCGGGGGTGGAGGCAGACCCACCCGCGGTCAGCGCCCCCGCCCGCATTGATCGAGGGCGAGACTTATTACGCCGGGCAGCCTTTCACCTCCGAAGACGCGACCCTTATATTTACAGTAAGGTCGGGGAAAGCGGTGCCCGGGATTTAAGGCTGAACGGGTGTGCCGGCCGCGCCGCCTGACAACGGCACGCACCTGACCGCGAATCAACTCGGATGTCATCGTTAGCTCAGCCGTGTCGAGGCTGAGCGCGCGGCGGTGATGCCGGGCGTTAGGTGCTCGCGCCTGATGAAGCCGTGTTATGAGTGGAAGGTATGCTCAAGGTTGAACGCTTATCGGAAGAACAGGCGCGGCCGCTAGTGGCGCAGTTGGCGGCGCTCTTGCAGGACGCGGTTCACAACGGCTCGTCGGTGGGCTTCCTGCCGCCCGTGTCGCGCGAGACGGCGGAAGCGTACTGGCTCGAAACCCTGAGCGAGGTGGCGGGGGGCAAGCGCATCCTGCTCGCGTCGTTCGAGGCGGGCGGGGTGGTGACGGGCACGGCGCAGCTCGCGCTCGCCACGAAACAGAACGCTTTGCACCGCGCGGAAGTCCAGAAGGTGATCGTCCACACGCGCGCGCGCAGGCGCGGCGTCGCGCGCGCGCTGATGGCGGCGGTGGAAGAGGCCGCGCGCGCGGCCGGCCGCACGCTGCTCGTGCTCGACACCGAGCAGGGCTGCGACGCCGAGCGGCTCTACGAGCGTTGCGGCTACACGCGCGCGGGCGTCATCCCGCAGTTCGCGCTCAAGACCGACCGCGCGCTGGTCAGCACCGTCGTCTTCTACAAGTTGTTATGAACGCCGTGAAATCGTTCGCGAGAGTGATCGCCTGCGTGCTCCTGCTGCCGGCGCTCGCGCCCGCGCAGGGCGGTGACGAGTGGCCGCCGCTCAGTTACCTGCGCGGCGACTACCGCGAAGTCTCCGTCGTCGCGCACGTCCGCATCCGCGAGGCCGAGATCACGGGGCGCGTCGGCGGCTACGAGAACTGGCGCGTGTCGGCCGAGGTGCTCGAAGCCTTCAAGGGGCGGCCGCGCAGGGGCGACGTGATCGAGTACTTCCACGGCGCGGAGGCGGGCCTCAAGCGTGAGTATTTCGACGGGGAGAAGATCGTCTTCCTGCTCGCCGAGCGCGACGCGCGGACGCGTGCGCTCAGGTACTCCGTGCTGGAGAACTCGACCCTGCCGCACACGGCGGGCCGCGTGAGGAAGCTGCGGGCGATCAGAAAGTCCGGCGCGAGGCGGCGGCCGAAACGTTAGACCGCTAACTTAAAACTTCGGGAGCGGGCGCGGCAGCAAACCGCGGTCTGAAAATTTCGCGGGCGGACACGGCGTCGGGTTGCGGCCTGACGCCGTGTCCGCCCGCGGGTTTGAATGGACGTGGACGGCGCGATTTGCCCGCGATCACTTGCCCGTGCCGGCGGCGAGCGTGCGGCGCAGCTCGGTGAGCTGCGCCGACGCGACGTTGAAGGTCTCCGCGCCGAATTTGACGACGATGCGGCCGGCCCCGGCGATCTGCGGGAGGTCTTCGGGCGGCAGTTTGAAGGCGGCGATCTCCTTCCGCAACTGCTGCTCGATGGCTTTCGTCGGCACGACGGCTTCGGTCTGGTAGCCGAGCCGCTCGTAGCTGTACTCGTAGGGGTCGGCCTTGATTACGAGCTGGCCGGGCGCGCTCAGCCGGTCGGCCTCGGCGCGCTCGGCCGTGGATTCGAGGATCAGGTAAGCGCCGACGAGGTCGTAGGTCTGCGCGCCGCGGTAGGCGAGCTGGAAGGTGAGCGTCACCTCGCGCCCCTCGAAGCGGAGCGGGCCTTTCCCTTTCGGCTCTTTGACGGCTTTGTGCGCGAGGAGCGTCACGTCCACGTTGACGTAGGTCGCGTCGCGCTTCGCGTCGTAACTGCGCGGCGGGCGCGAGGCCGGCAGCCCGACCGTCTCGGCCTTCTTCATCGACTGCTGCGGCGGCGGGCCGACTATCACCTCCCGCTTGATCGTGGTGGGCGGCCGGATCGGGGGCCGCGGCTGGACGGGCGGCTCGATCCGCGGCGGCGGTTCCTGCGCCGCG
>DATCVD010000411.1:0-2821 GCA_036567125.1 Pyrinomonadaceae bacterium
CCGCCCTGCGCGCGCGCGTCCGGCGCGGGCGACGAAGGCAGCGCGAGGAGGAGTGCGAGAAGCGTGAGCGCCGCGCGTGCCGGGCGGGGCGCGGCGTGGTTATTTTTAATCATTCGCTAGATCGCGCCGCGCTTCTCTTTCAGCGAGTAGCCGGGCCTGATCTTTTCGGACGCGACTTTCGCCTGCATGAAGAGGCCGAGGTAGTCGCGGCCGCCGGCCTTCGAGTCCGTGCCCGACATGTTGAAGCCGCCGAAGGGGTGGACGCCGACGAGCGCGCCCGTGCACTTGCGGTTGAGGTACAGGTTGCCGACGTGGAACTCGCGGCGCGCGCGCTCCAGCTTTTCGGGGTCGTTCGTGTAGACCGCGCCGGTCAGGCCGTACTCCGTCCCGTTGGCGATTTCGAGCGCGTGGTTGAAGTCGTCCGCCCGGATGCAGGCGAGGACGGGGCCGAAGATCTCCTCCTGCTCGACGCGGTCGCCCGGCTTCACGTCGGCGATCACCGTCGGCTCGACGAAGAAGCCCTGCTCGCCGTCCGAGCCTCCGCCCGCGACGAGGCGGCCGCCGTCCTCCTGCCCCCACTCGATGTAGCGGTTGATGTTCGTGAACGCCTTCTCGTTGATGACGGCCGACATCGTCGTCGCCGGGTCTGTCGGGTCACCGACCGTGAGCCGCGCCGTGCGCTCGCTGATGCGCTGGATCATCGAGTCGTAAACGTCGCCGTGGATGATGGCGCGCGAGCAGGCCGAGCACTTCTGGCCCTGAAAGCCGAAGGCCGAGGCGACGACGCCCGTCGCGGCCTCGTCCAAGTCCGTGTCCGCGTCGACGATGATCGCGTCCTTGCCGCCCATCTCGGCGATGACGCGCTTGATCCAGATTTGGCCGGGCTGGTGCTTGGCCGCGCGCTCGACGACGCGCAGGCCGATCTCCTTCGACCCCGTGAAGGCGACGAAGCGCGTGCGCGCGTGATCGGTCATCGTGTCGCCGACCTCGCCGCCCGCGCCGGGGCAGAAGTTGACGACGCCCGGCGGCATCCCCGCCTCTTCGAGCAGCTCGAAGAACTTGTAGGCGATGGTCGGCGCGTCGGACGAGGGCTTCAAGACGACGGTGTTGCCGGTGACGACCGAGGCGACCGTCATGCCGGCCATGATCGCCAGCGGGAAGTTCCACGGCGGGATGACGACGCCGACGCCTAAGGGTATGTACCAGAGCGCGTTGTCTTCGCCCTCGATCCGGGTGAGCGGCTGCGGCTCCGCGTAGCGCAGCATCTCGCGCGCGTAGAAGTCGCAGAAGTCGATGGCCTCGGCCGTGTCGCCGTCGGCCTCGGGCCAAGTCTTCGCCACCTCGTGGATCATCCACGCGGAGAATTCGTGCTTGCGCTCGCGCAGCAGCGCCGCGACGCGGAACAGAAGCTCGGCGCGCTCCTGCGGGGGCGTGCGGCTCCAAGTCTTGAAGGCGTCGTCGGCGCGCTCGACGGCGAGGCGCGCCAGCTCCGCGTTGGCCTTCTGGAAGCGGCCGACCACTTCCGTTTTGCGCGCGGGGTTGAGGCTCTCGAAGGTGCGGCCCGTCTGGATGCGCTCGCCGCCGATGACGAGCGGGTAGTCGCGCCCCAGCTTGCCGCGCACGCTCTCCAGCGCGGCGCGCATCAAGCGCGCGTTCTCCTCGTTCGTGAAATCGGTCAACGCCTCGTTGCGGAATTCCGTGCCGGCGGCTGCTTTGCTCATGTCTGCTCCTCGAATGTTTTAATGGTGTCCGCGCGGGCGCACCGCGGGCGAAACTGATCCGGTCTTCGGTCTGATGATTACTTTCGTTGTGCGGGCAATGTTACCACAGCGAGACGAAAAGCGGCCGCCCCGCCGTAGGCACGGGGCGGCCGCTTCCGTCATTACTTTTCCGCTTCCGCTTAGACCCAGCGCTTCTGCTTCGCCAGCTTCTTCATCCGGCGCTTGACCCACTCGCGCTTGAGCACGGTCGTGTGGTTGATGAAGACGACGCCGTCGCAGTGGTCGGTCTCGTGCAGCACGCAGCGCGCGGTCAGCTCCATCCCGTCCAGCTCGAACTCCTCGCCCGCGGCGTCCTGCGCGCGGACGACGGCGCGCAGGCTGCGCTTCACGGGGAAGAAGACGCCGGGGAACGACAGGCAGCCCTCGTCGCCGGTCTGCGCGCCCTCGACCGTCAAGATTTCCGGGTTGACGAGCGCGACGCGCTGCGCCGGATCGTTCCCGCCCGAACAGTCCATCACGAAGAGCCGTTTCGAGACGCCCACCTGCGGCGCGGCGAGGCCCACGCCGCGCGCCGCGTACATCGTCTCGAACATGTCTTCGACGAGTCTCTTTAAATCTTCGCCGAACTCCGTGACCGGCTCGCCCGGAGTCTCCAGCACGGCGTTCGGGTAGGTTACGATGTCGAGTAGAGCCATAATTCGTTAGATTGGTTAGACGCGCGGCCCGGCGCGTTTACTGCCAGCGCGCCGGGCGACGACGATTTTACGACAACGCCGACGCGACGCGCCAGAACGCGCGCGGATTTTCCGCGCCCGCTGTGATTGCAAGCGCGGCCGGGCCGGGGCTAGGATGCGGGAGGGTTTTTCCGAACGCGCGGGGGTGGCGTCTGAGTCCGATGGCTAGTAACAGTGCAAGCGAGTCCCCAGCCGGGGAGTTGAAGGATCAGTTCGACGATGTGGCCGAGCAGGTCGCGCGCCACCCGTGGATCGAGCGACTGGCGCGCTGCGGCTACGCGGCGAAGGGCGTCGTCTACATCGTCGCGGGCGCGCTCGCGGTGATGACGGCCGCGGGGGTCGGCGGCGAGCTGACGGACGCGCGCG
>DATCVD010000412.1:0-3146 GCA_036567125.1 Pyrinomonadaceae bacterium
GGAGGTGAGCGGCGGCCGGCCGGTCTTCGTCGCCCGCACCGCGACGCTCGGCGTCCGCGCGCTCGCGGCGCGCGAGTCTGAGATTGTCGCTGATCAAAATTCCGTCGTGCGGCCGGTGGCAGAGACGCCGCGGCCTGTCGCGGCCTTCTGCGGCATCGGGAACCCGCGCGCGTTCTTCCGCCACCTGCGGCGCGAGGGCTTCACACTCGCGCACGAGCGGGCCTTCCGCGATCACCACTTCTACACTCAGCCGGAGATCGACGCGCTCTGCCGCGAGGCCGGCAGCCGCGGCGCGCGCGCGCTCGTCACGACGGCGAAGGACGCGGTCAAGCTCGAAGGGCTGCGCTTCACGCTCCCGTGTTACGTGCTGGAGACGGGGCTAAAGTTCGACGAAGAAGGCGCGTTCTTGGAACTCGTCCGCGCGGCGATCAGGCGCGCCTGAGTCGGACGCTCGGCGCGCAAGTTCGAGCAGCGGGGTTTAAACAACTGAAGCGATTTTGAGTCAGGTGTAAAGAAGAAAGACCCGCCGCCGAGGCGCGGAGGAGGCGCAGAGAAAACGAGGGAGCGGGGCGGCGAGCTGAAGACCAGTTGGTCTTAGTTCGTCGCCCCGCTCCCTCGTTTCTGCTTAACCTCCGTGCCTCCGCAGCGAACACATCGAGGCGGACACTCAAACGGAAGTGCTACGAGTCAGCGGCCCGGCGCGGCGGGGGGTTCGGGCGAAGGCGGCGGCGGATCGCTCGAAGTGGCGGCGGGCGGTGATCTGCGCGGCGAAGGCGGCGGCGGGTCTTCGCTGGCCGGGCGCGAGGGCGCGGGCGTCGGGGTGTTGCGCGGCTGCGTCGGCTTCGGAGTGGGCTGGGGCGTCGGGTCTTCTTCGCCTTCCTCCTCCTCGCCCTCGTCGCCCTGCCGGTTGTTCGCGTTGCGGTTGCCGCCGGCTTCTTCGACGACCGCGGGCGTCGCGTTCGGGTTGGACGACGGCGCGGGGACTTGCGGGAACTGGCCGGGCGCGCCGCCGCCCGCGGGCGTCGCAACGCTCGCGCCGGGCGAAGGCGCTGTCGTGGAAGTCGGGACGATACCGCTCTCGGCCGCGCCCGTCGGCGGCGACGCGGTCTGCACGGGCACGGCGTTGGGATCGACGGCGAACGGCGCGTTGCTGTTCTCGGTCGCGGGCGCGGATTTGTTGCCGACGACGTAGAAGACCCCCAGCAGCGCGACGAGCAGCACGGCCGACGGCAAGATGATCTTCCACGGGTTGAAGCCGGCCGCGGGCGGCGGCTCGATCACGTCCTCGAAATACTGGTGCTCGGCCGCCGGCGTGCGGGGCGAGGGGCTGACGACGGTCGCCTCGTCGTAGTCGTCGTTGGCCGTGTCGCGCCCTTCGTGCGGCCCCGTCGAGACGATGATGCGGTTCGTGTCCTGCACGCCCGCCACGCGGCTCTCGCCCGTCGTCACCCCGGCGGGCGCGCCCTCTGACGCGAGCGCGAGCTGTTCGGCCAGCTCGCCCGCGCTCTGCTGCCTGTCTTCGGGCCGCTTCGAGAGGGCGCGCGCGACGACGCGGCCGACCGCAGCCGGCAGATCTTTTCGCTCTTCGAGCACCGACGGCGCAGGCTCTTGCAGGTGTTTGAGCATGACGGCCGTCGCCGAGTCGCCCGTGAACGGCACGTGGCCCGCGAGCATCTCGAAGACGATGACGCCCAAGCTGTAGATGTCGGAGCGCGCGTCGATCTCGCTGGCCTGCGAGCACTGCTCGGGCGACATGTACTGCGGCGTGCCGATGATCAGGTTCGGCGCGGTCAGCTCCGGGTCGTCGCCGCCGATCGGCTCCTTGATCTTGGCGATGCCGAAGTCCAAGACCTTCGCCCAGTCGCCGCCCGTCCCGCCCGTCTCGCAGAGCATGATGTTGTCGCTCTTGAGATCGCGGTGGACGACGCCCTCGGCGTGCGCGGCGTCGAGCGCGCCGGCGATCTGCGCGGTGATCGTGACGACGCGCTCCAGCGGCATCGGCCCGTTCGCGCGCACGATCTGCTTGAGCGTGCTGCCGCGCAGGTACTCCATGACGAGGAAGACGACGCCGTCCTCGGCCTCGCCGAAGTCGGTGACGTTCAGGGCGTGCGGGTGCGAGATGCGCGAGGCGGCGCGGGCCTCGCGGGTGAAGCGCGCGACGATCTTGTCGTCGGCGGCGAGCGACGGGTGCAGGACTTTGATCGCGACCTGCTTCTCCATCAGCACGTGCGTGCCGCGGTAGACCGTGCCCATCCCGCCCTCGCTGATCTTCTCCTCGACGCGGTACTTGTCGGCGAGGGTGCGGCCCGAGAGCGCGTCTTTGGTCTTGACGAGCACCGCGCCGTCCGAGGGGCAGAGCGTGTTCGTCTCCTCGAAAGTCCTCCCGCATTTCGGACACTTTTTCATCAGAAGGTCAGCGCCTCGCCCGCTTGTCTGAAAGAAGGATATGCAGTGGGTCGTATCATACCGCTACAGCCGCCGCGAGGTAAACTCCCTCAAGGCAAAACTGAAGCCACGCCCCACCGCGAGTTCAAATATTGCACTTCGCTTGAGCCACGCCCGCGCGGCCTGACTTTTATACGTCGCGGAAAAACTTTCGGAAACCTTTTTTTCCGCGGCCCGCGCGTCGCGCCTCCGGGCGACGTGCGGGGCGCGGCCGTCAACCCGACGGACGGCCGCGCGTCCCGCTGCCGCGCCTCCGGCCGATAAACTCAACTGCCGCCCGCTCAGTTGACCGTGATTCTCGCCTCGAAGCTGCCGCCGTTGTCGTTGTAGTTGTCGTCGTTGACGAGCAGGATCAGGCGGCCGTCGGCCGGGGCCGTCGTGCTCAGGTTCGCGCCGACGAGGAACGGCTGGCTCGTCTGCCCGTTGTCGAGCCGGATGTAGCCGATGAGCGCGCCGACGCCCGCCTGCGGGAAGGGCCGCGTGCCGATGATCGAGCCGAAGCCGCCGCCGCGGCCGCCTTCGGGGCCGACCTCGCCCGCGCGGTTGCCCGCGACGACGCGGCCCGTCGCGGTGATGACGAGGCGGTCGCCGCTGCGTAAGTCAATGCCGGTGTCCGTGCCGCGCGAAGTGCCGGGCACGGTAATGGTCGTCTCGCGCGGCCCGCGCGACGGGCCGCCGCCGCCGAAGGGGCCGCCCCCGCC
>DATCVD010000413.1:0-5303 GCA_036567125.1 Pyrinomonadaceae bacterium
CTGCGGCGCGAGGGCGCGGGCGTGCCGCCCCGCGCGGTCGTCGTCAGCGCGACGAAGGGCGTCGAGATCGAGACGGGCCGGCGCATCTCGGAGATCGTGCGCGAGGAGTTGGGCGAGACGGCGGCGGCGCGCTTCGTTTGCCTGTCGGGGCCTTCATTCGCCCGCGAGGTGGCGGAGGGGCGGCCGACGGCCGTCGTCGCCGCCGGGCGCGACGCCGAACTCGCGCGGCGGGTGCAGTCGGCCCTGAGCTTCGAGAACCTGCGCGTCTATACGAACGACGACGTGACGGGGACGGAGTTCGGCGGCGCGGTCAAGAACGTGATCGCGCTGGCGGCCGGGATGGTCGCCGGGCTGGGGCTGGGCACGAACAGCGTCGCCGCGCTGGTCACGCGCGGCTTGGCCGAGATCGTGCGGCTGGCCGCGGCGGAGGGCGCGCGGGTCGAGACCCTGATGGGGCTGGCCGGCCTCGGCGATCTCGTGCTGACGGCGACGGGGCCGCTCTCGCGCAACCGCCGGGTTGGCGAAGAACTCGCGCGCGGGCGCACGCTCCGGGAGATCACGGCGGGGATGCGCGAGGTGGCCGAGGGCGTCCGCACGACGCGGGCCGTCCGGGAGTTGGCCGCGCGCCGGGGCGTCGAGATGCCGATCACGGAGCAGGTCTTCGCGGTGCTCTACGAGGGGCGCGGCGTCGGCGAAGCGGTCGAGGAGTTGATGGCGCGGCCGCTCAAGGGCGAGTTCGACGGGGTCGGGTGTTAGTCCGTCGCGCCGGCCCGGCGGTTGAAAAGTTTCGCCGCACGGGCGAAACTATCCGGCCCTGACGTTAAGAGCCTCACGGCAAGCGGGACAGTGCGGGGAGGGGAGCGCGCGATGGCCGAGACGGGCGGCGAGAAAAATCTGGTGACGAACCGCTCGGCTTTCCACGAGTACCACATCCTCGAAAAGTACGAGGCGGGCGCGGTGCTGCAAGGGACTGAGGTCAAGAGCCTGCGGGCCGGCGCGATCCAGTTGAAGGAGGCGTACGTCGCGGTGCGCGACGGCGAGGCGTGGTTGATGGGCGCTCACATCTCGCCGTATGCTTTCGGCAACCGGACGAACCACGAACCCGTGCGCCCGCGTAAACTCCTGCTGCACCGCCGCGAGATCGAGCAGTTGGAGGAGCAGGCGACGGCGAAGGGCATGACGCTCGTCGTGACGCGCGTCTATTTGAAGGGCGGGCGCGTCAAGTTCGAGGTCGGCGTGGCGCGCGGCAAGAAGTTGTACGACAAGCGCGAGACGGAGATGCGCCGCACGGTTGAGCGCGAGACCCGCGCGCAGTTGAAGGAGCGGAACCGCTAGAGGAAGGGCAGAAGTCTTTATCATGGAAATTCTAACCAGCACCGGGCGGGTGGGCGAGGCGGACGTTCAGGCGCTCGCCGTGCCCGTGTTCAAGGACGAGAAGGCGCACGAGGGTTTCCTGCGCGAGTTGGACGAGGCGGCGAACGGCTTGGTCAAGTCCGTCTTCGAGGCGGAAGAGATCAAGGGCAAGGAGGGCGAGACGGCCTACCTGCTGCTGCCCGAAGGCGGGTCGCTCCGGGCGCGGCGCGTGCTGCTCGTCGGCGTCGGCGAGCGCGAGTCTTTCGGCCTCGGCCAAGTCTCGCAGATGGCGGGCGCGGCCGTGCGTGCGCTGCGCGCGCGCAACGTCAAGTCGATCGGCCTCGTCCTTCGCGGCGCGCTAGGCGAGACGGAGCGCGCGGCGTCGGCCGCGGTCGAGGGCGCGGTGATGAGCCTGTTCGACCCGGACAAGTACCGCACGGTCGAGAAGGAGGAGCGCGCGGTCGAGCGCCTCGTCGTGATCGCGCAGGGGGCGGACGCGGACGCGCTCAAGCGGGCGGCCGAGCGCGGGCGCATCGTCGGCGAGTCGGCCAATTGCACGCGCGACATGGCGAACGAGCCGGGCGCGTACCTGACGCCGACCATCATGGCGCAGCGCGCGCAGCAGATCGCCAACGAGTTCGGCCTCGACATCGACGTGCTCGACCGCGCGCGGATGGAGGAGTTGGGGATGGGGTCGCTGCTGAGCGTCGCGCGCGGGTCTGACGAGCCGCCCGCGCTCATCGTCCTCAAGTACACGCCCGAAGGCTCGCCCGCCGTCAGCCTCGCCGAGGCCGGGAGGAGAACCGAGGGCGGCGGCGACGGCGGCGAGTTGCTCGCGCTCGTCGGCAAGGGCGTGACGTTCGACTCCGGCGGCATCTCGATCAAGCCGGGCGAGAACATGGAGCTGATGAAGTACGACATGACGGGCGGCGCGACCGTCATCGGCGTGATGCGCGCCGTCGCGCAACTGCGCCCGCCGTTCCCCGTCCTCGGCGTCGTGCCGGCGACCGAGAACCTGCCGTCGGGCAAGGCGACGAAGCCGGGCGACGTGGTGCGCGCCATGACGGGCAAGACCATCGAGATCATCAACACGGACGCCGAAGGCCGCCTCATCCTCGCCGACGCCATCGCCTACGCCAAGCGGCTCGGCGCGACGCGCGTCGTCGATCTCGCCACGCTGACGGGCGCGGTCTCCGTCGCGCTCGGCGACGTGAACACCGGCATCCTCGGCACGGATCAGGAGTTGATCGACGAGCTGATCGAGTCGGGCCGAGAGGTCGGCGAGAAGCTGTGGCAACTCCCCCTCGACAAGGAGTACTCGAAGCAGATCAAGTCGGACATCGCCGACATCAAGAACGTCGGCGGGCGCAAGGCCGGCACGATCACGGCCGCCGCCTTCCTCAAGGAGTTCGCCGACGGCATCTCGTGGGCGCACCTCGACATCGCCGGCACGGCGTGGGGCGAAGAACCCAAGCCCTTCCGCTCGAAGGGGCCGACCGGCGTCGCCGTCCGCACGCTCGTCAACTTCATCGAGCGCAGGGCGCGCCGCGTCGCGCCGGAGGCGAAGGGCTGACGGGAAAGCTCCCCGGCGCGGCGTCGGGAGGAGAAGGGGAGGGGGCGCGAGCGGTTCGCGCCCCTCTTTTTTTGCCGCCGAGAGCGGCCGGGAAGAACTGCGCGACAACTTTCTCCCGCCCCCGCGGCGGGGCGAAATTAATGTCCGGCATGAAGTTTTGGCCGGATGCAAAAATTCTTGCAATATTAAAAATATCTGCTAATGTTTCCGCCTCACGGCAATCGTGGGGTTCGACCTCGGAGACGGCAAGCGGCCGCCACTGAAACTGTCCTTACCCCCTCGCCGGCTCGCCCGCGAGGTAAAGCGCCGCAGCGGTCTCGTCGGAAACCGAATCCTCAGCAGTCCTGTCAGCCTCACGGAACTACGCCCCGCCGCCTCCGCCCGGCGGGGCGTATTTTTTCGGCGGGCGTGCTATATTGTCGCGGACGGGTGACCCTTCCTCTCCCCGCGCGCGCATCGAAGGATGCGGACGCGCGCTGCTCGGCGGGCGCTGGCTTTTCTGGCAGTTACGGGACAAAGCGCAGTGGTCGATTACTACAAGGTTCTGGGCATCAGGCGCGGCGCTTCCACGCGCGAGGTCAAGAGCGCCTACCGCCGGCTCGCGCGCCGCCACCACCCGGACGTGAACGGCGGCTCGGAAGCGGCCGCCCGCGAGTTCGCCATCATCTCGCTCGCCTACCGCACGCTCTCCGACCCGCAGGAGCGCGCGCACTACGACTCGCAACTGCTCCGCCGCGGCGCGACCTCCTCGACCTCCAGCGACTCGGTCTTCCACTCCGACAACCCGCACGCGCGCCGGATGCGCCGCGTCGCCGTGCAGGCGCGGATGGACAAGGTGGTCGACAACCTGATCGAGGCCGAGCGGCGCGAGACCTACGCGATGCAGCGCGCGGTCTTCACCGTCGTCTCGCTCTTCCTCTCGACCTTCTTCGTCGCGGCGATGCGCCCGCGCCTGTGGGAGCACTTCGGCCTCGTCGGCCGCGCGCTGCTCGTCACGCTCTTCCTCGTCGGCCTCTGGCACCTCTACGGGCGGATGCGCGAGTACTTCGAGCGCTACACCACGCCGCGCCGCCGCAGCCCCATCCACGACTCGATCATGCAGGAGGCCGAGGGGCCGGCGAAGCCGTTCACGAGTTTCGCCGCGTCGAGCTTCCTCATCGGCGGCTACGCCGCGAGCTTCCTCATCGGCCTGCTGCTCGGCGAGCAGATCAGCAACACGATCCTCGGGGCCGTCCCCTTCCTCTACGACCCGCAGGTGCGCCCGCACCTCGTCTTCTACCCGCCCATCGCCGTCCTCGTCATCGACACGATGCACTCGGTCGCCGCCAAGATGGACTAGCGCGGCCGAACGAGCGGCGAACACCTAAGCGCGCGCCCGGCGCGAACGGGCATGGGCAAAGTCTTGCCTGCCGGGCGGGTCTTGTGTATAGTCCGGCTCAAGCGGCCGTCACGGGCGGCCGTTAATTTCCACAACACGAGAACAGACGACGCGACGGGAGACCCCGACCGGCCCGCGCTGTGTCAGGCCGAAAGTCGCCGCACGACTGCCCGCGTAGTCAGAGACGGTTCGGGAGGGTTCGTGTCGCGCGTTCGCGTTCGTCAGGGGATCAACTACCAGCAGGTGAGCAGAAAAGTTAACAGCGCGCGCACCCCACGCGCGCCACACGCAGAGAGCCGGCGGCCACGAAGCCGCGCGCGCTCGCGCCTCACGGGGCGCTGAAGCGAAGCGCGAGGCCGCCCGGCCCCTTCCGCAACGGAGGAGCTAGAGATGGCTAAGCGCATCACCGAACGCCAGCGACTCGCCTTCAAACTCGAATCCCTGACCGACTCGGAAGTCAGAGAGGTGCTCGACTACATCTCCATCATGGAGTCGATGCGCCGCGCCAGCAGCGGCCCGCCGGGCGCGTGGGAGGATGATCTGGTCGCGCTGCTCTCCGACGCGCAGGAGAACCGCCGCGCGCGGCAGGCTTTCGAGTGGGAGGCCGTCCGCCGCCGCGCCGAGCGCCGGGCCGCAGCCACCTTGCCGCGCGTATGACTAGGCGCACGGTTCCCCCGACTGTCTCCCCGCTGACGAAACCAGCCGCCGCGCGCGGCCGGCTCGCCCCCCTTTGCCTCTCCGCCCTCGCCCTCGTCTCGGCGTCGGCCGGCGGGACTCCGACGCCGGCCGGTAAAGCTTTCGCCCGCCCGCCCGCCTCGAAAACTTCCGCGCCGCCCCTCCGCGCCGCGCGACAGAATCAGAACGCGCTCACGCCCGTCCAGCGCGAGATCGAGAAACAGCGCGCGCGCCTCTCATCGTCCGACGCGGAGGAGCGGCGCGACGCCGTCACCCGACTCGGCGCGATGCGACGGCCCGACGCCTCGCGCGCCGCAGCCCAGT
>DATCVD010000414.1:0-10183 GCA_036567125.1 Pyrinomonadaceae bacterium
CGATGGCCGCGCGGCGCGGCGTCGCGCGCGAACGGATCGCCGTCGATCCCGGCGTCGGCTTCGGCAAGTCGGCCGCGCAGAACGTCGAACTCGTCGCGCGCCTCGGCCGGCTGGCCCGCGAGTTCCCCGATCTCACCCTGCTCGTCGGCACGTCGCGGAAGTCTTTCATCGGCAAGCTGCTCGACGATGCGCCGCCGTCCGAACGCGTGCACGGCACGATGGCGACGGTCGCGGCCGCCATCCTGCGGGGGGCGCACGTCGTCCGCGTCCACGACGTGCGCGCGGCGGTCGAGACGGCGCGCGTCGCCGACGCGATCAAACTGGCGAGCGAGTAGCGCGATGAAATTCACCCTGACCCGCGTCCTGCCTCTCGCGGCCGTCGGCCTCGGCGTCTGCTTGGCCCTCTCCTCCTGCGAGCGTCTGGTGATCACCGAAGCCGAGTTGAACGAGCGGATTTACAAGGAAGTGCCCCCCGGCTCGACGAAAGAGCAGGTGGTTAAATTTCTCGATTCCTTAGAGATCAGAGGCCGCAGGCCCAAGCGTTACCACTACAAGCCCTACGAGTACACGTTCACCCGCGAAGGGAAGGAGGTGAAGGTGGCGGGCAGCATCTTCGCCGTGTTCCCCGACGCGGGCGCTTGGATATTCCCCGGCGACGCGAGCAGGGGCGTCATCTTCGAGTTCGACGGGTCGGGCAGGCTGGTCAACTACATCATCGAGAATTTCGGGAACTGAGCGCGGGCGGCGGCGGCGGCCGAGCCTGGCGCGCGGCATCGTGTTAGAGTCTGTTTCGGAGAAGCGAAGGATGAGAAACGTTCGTAAGCTGTGCCGCGCGCTCCTGCTCGCGGCGGTCGTGCTCGTCGCGTCGGGCTTCCGCGAGTGCTACAAGCCGGTGAAGAAGTCGGGGCTGCCGGGCAGCGTCTCGACGGTGGCCGTGCCGCCGTTCCAGAATCAGGCGCTGCGCTACAAGATCGAGTCGCGGTTCACGGACGCCGTCGCGCAGGAGTTGATCCGGCGCGGCCGCGGCCTGCGCGTCCAGAGCCGGAGAGAGGGCGCGGACGTGGTCGTCGACGGCCTGATCAAGGAGTTCTACTTCGGCGGCGTCCTCTTGGACGACCGCGGGCGGGCGCGCATCTTCGAGGTGACGGTCGTCGGCGCGGTGACGCTCCGGGATCAGGCCAACAACCGCGTGCTCTACGACAACCAGAACTACGTCTACAAGGGCGAGTTCGAGTTCGCCAACGACCCGCGCACCTTCTTCAACGAGGAAGACCCGGCCGTCCTGCGCATCGCCCGCAAGTTCGCCGAGGACTTGGTCTCCACGCTCGTCAACGGCTTCGGCGTGGACGAGAAGAAGAAATGAGCGCGACGACGCGGCCGAAGCTCGAACAGGACTTGAAGCAGGCGCGCCTCGCGCCGCTCTACCTGTTGCACGGGCCGGAGGACTTTCTCCGCGAGGAAGCCGCGCGGAAGATCGCCGACGTGGCGCTCAAGGACGCGCCGCTGCGCGAGTTCAACGAGGCGGCGTTCAGTCTGGCGTCGGGCGACGTGCAGCAGGCCATCGCGGCGGCCGAGCAGTTGCCGATGATGGGCGGCCGGCGCGTGGTGCGCGTGACCGACTTTGCGAAGCTGCGCGAGGCGGACGAGGGCGCGCTGATGCGTTACCTCGCGCGGCCCGCCGAGTCGGCCGTCGTCATCTTCGTCGCCGACGATCTCGACAAGCGGCGGAAGCTCTCGAAGACGCTGATCGACTCGTGCGTCTCGGTCGAGTTCGCGGCGATGACGGACGCGGAGGCGCGGCAGTGGGCGCGCGACCGGCTGAGGAAGCTGAAGGCCGAGGCGGACGAGCGCGTCGTCGGGCAGATCGTAGCGCTCGTCGGCACGGGCGCGCGGCAGCTCGGGAACGAGTCGGAAAAGCTGGCGACGGCCGCGCTCCCGGACGGGCGGATCACGATGGAGCTGGTCGGCGCGCTCGTCGGCCGCTCGCGCGAGCACTCGAACTTCGAGTTGACCGACCGCCTCGTCGCGCGCGACCGCCGCGGCGCGCTCTCGCTGCTCCGGAAGCTGCTCGACGACGGCGCGGAGCCGCTGATGCTCGTCGGCCTCATCGCCTCGAACTTCCGCCGCCTCGCCCTCGCCAAAGAGCTGATGTCGCAGGGGCGGCCGAAGGAAGAAGTCTTCCGCCTCGTCAACATGCCCTTCAGCAAGCGCGAGGACTTCCTCGCCACCGCGCGCCGCGCCGACGCCGACGAACTCGCGCGCCGCATCCGGCGCATCGCCGCCGCAGACCTCGCCATCAAGACCTCCCTCGGCGGCTCCGGCGACCGCGGCTCCCGCCTCCAACTCGAACTGCTCGTCTGCGAACTTTCCGCGTGAAGAAATGAGAAAAGCCGTGAATCGTCAATCGTGAATCGTGAATAGAAAGAAACTACTTTCTGATCGATTCACGATTTACGATTGACGATTCACGGCTTTCAATCGTCACTCCTTCCAGCGGCTTCAAATCAGGCTCGACCCACGACGTTTTTGCCTCGCGGGAGTTCAGGCGTTCCGGGCTGTAGTGGTCGAAGACGACGCGCGGGTCTGCGAAGCGCGCGACGAGTCGTTCGCGCAGAACGGCGAGCGGCTGTTCTGAGTCCGCGTCTCGTAAAAATGCGGCGACGGCGCGGAGCCAGAAGGCGGTCAACGTCTCGTGGTAACGGCCGTCGCCGTCGAGCGCGGAGAGCCTGCGCAGGCCGGCGCGCACGCGCCCGCACGCCTCGGCCTCGGGCAGCCGCGCGAGGTACCAGAGCGCGATTGTCAGGTGCTCGGCGTGGCCGAACTTCTCGACCGCGCACGCCTCGAACGCCGCGGCCAGCCGCGCGATTTCGTCGTCGCCGGCGGGGCGGCCCGTTTTCGTTAACTCGTCGCTCATCACGCCTCACCCCGGCGGGGCGGCCCGCCAAGCAAAAAGCGTCGGGGCGGGCCGAAAGTCTCGACCCGCCCCGACGCTCGAAAAATGTTGTTGCCGTCGCCCGTTACTTCGCGCCCAGCCCGTTGATGCGCGCCGTCAGACGCGACTTGTAGCGCGCCGCCGCGTTGCGGTGCAGCACGCCCTTGTTGACCGACTTGTCGATGGCCGAGACGGTCGCGGCGTAAACTTCCTGAATCGCGTCCTTGTCCCCGCCGTCGAGCGCGGCGCGCAGGCGCTTGATCTCCGTGCGGAGGCGGCTGCGGTGGCCGCGGTTGATGTCGCGGCGCTTCTCGTTCTGGCGCTGCCGCTTCTCGGCTGATTTGTGATTCGGCATCTCTGAAAAAACTCCGTGAAAAAAAACTGTCACCCGACTCCGCGGACGGTTCGCGCCCGAAGCCCACTGCCGGAGACGGCGGCCCTCGCGCAAAGGGCAGAGTATAGGTACGCGCGCCGCGCGTGTCAAGGCTGGGCGGCGGCCGGCGGCGGGCGCGGGAGGTGCGCGTTGACACGCGAAATGGGCTGTAGTAGCGTTTTCCACGCCGATGAAGACCGAAGGCCACCCGCCGCTCCCGCCCACCCGCGCCGGAGCGCCCGCCCGCCATCAGCCGAGACAAGGAGACCGTTCGCCCTTTTGAAGAAAATCGAACTACCGCCCAGAGGCATCGAGACGCTCTTCGGCGTCCACGATCAGAACATCAAGTACCTCGAATCCCTGCTCGACGTGCGCATCGACGCGCGCGGGCAAGACCTTTCGGTGGACGGCGACCCGAAGGACGTGGCGACGGTCGAGCGCATCCTCGAAGACTTCGCCGCGCTCTTCGCCGAGGGCAAGAGCTTCACCGACAAGGAGCTGCGCGAAGCCTTCGCCCAGATCGCCGAGGATCGCGCCTACACCCTGCGCGACTACTTCACCAAGGCCCGCTTCAACCCCTCCGGCAAAAAGCAGGTCGCGCCGAAGTCCGCCACCCAGCGCCGCTACATCGAGGCCATTCAGGACAAGGACGCCGTCTTCGGGATCGGCCCGGCCGGCACGGGGAAGACGTACCTCGCGGTCGCCATGGCCGTGCAGGCGCTCGTGCAGAAGCAGGTGACCCGCATCGTGCTCGCGCGCCCCGCGGTCGAGGCCGGCGAGCGGCTCGGCTTCCTCCCCGGCGACTTGCAGGAGAAGGTCGATCCCTACCTGCGCCCGCTCTACGACGCGCTCTTCGACCTGATGGACCCCGAGCGCGTCGGCAAGCTCTTGGAGAAACGCATCATCGAGGTCGCGCCGCTGGCCTTCATGCGCGGCAGGACGTTGGCCGACGCGTTCATCATCCTCGACGAGGCGCAGAACACGACGAGCGAGCAGATGAAGATGTTCCTGACGCGCATCGGCTTCGGCTCGAAGGCCGTCATCACGGGCGACGTGACGCAGATCGATCTGCCGACGGGCAAGCGCAGCGGGCTGGTCGAGGCCGAGCGCGTGCTCTCGAAGGTCGAGGGGATCGAGTTCGTCTATTTCACCGACCGCGACGTGGTGCGCCACCGCCTCGTCCAGATGATCATCCGCGCCTACGAGGAGCACACCACCAAGAACGCGATGTAGTGAATCGTGGGTCGCGAGCGCCACTCTTCCCCCCGTTCACGATTCACCCCCCTTTATGATTGAAGTTGTGAACCGGCAGCGGCGGGTGGCGGTGGACGGCGAGCGTTGGCGGGCCTTCGCGGAGAAGGCTCTGAAGGTCGTGCCGGCGGAAGGCGCGGGCGTGACCGTCGCTTTCGTCTCGGATCGGTTGATGCGGGAGCTGAACCGGCGCTGGCGCGGGAAGCGGGGGACGACGGACGTGCTGTCGTTCCCGGCCGAGCAGGACGAGTTGGAGCGGCGCGCCGGGGTGACGCTGGGCGACGTGGTCATCTCGGTCGAGCAGGCGGCGCGGCAAGCCCGTGAGCACGGGCTGGCGTTCGAGAACGAGGTCGAGCAGTTGATCCTGCACGGGCTGCTGCACCTGTGTGGCTATGACCACGAGACCGACGGGGGGCAGATGAACCGGCTTGAACTGCGCCTGCGCCGCCGGCTGGGGATATAATTTGCTCGTAAATCGTGAATCGTGAATCGTGAATAGATAAAAAACCTGTTCTGATCTATTCACGATTCACGATTCACGATTCACGCCTTTTATGCAACTTGAGATAGCGATAGCCCTCGTGCTGCTGGTGGCGCTGCTGTTCCTGTCGCTGGTGGACACGGCGTTCGGCGAGTTGAGCGACGTGGGGTTGCGGCGGATGATGGGCGACGCCGAGGACGCGCCCGCGTCGCCGGCCGCCGCCTTCCTCACCGAGATTCTGGAGAACCGCACGCGCTTCCGGCAGACGCTGACGGTCGCCATCCTCGCGCTCGTCGTCGGCTCGTCCGTCCTCGTCGCCTTCATCACGCCCGGTCTGATTCAGGGGCGGCCCGGCTGGGAGGAGACCTCCGAGGCCGGGCTGCTCGTCGTCTCGGCGGTCGTGGCGCTCGCGCTAACCGCCTTGGCGCGGCAGGTCATCCCGCGGCTCGTCGCGTCGCGCCGGCCCGAGGCGACGCTCAGGCGGCTGCTCCCCGTCCTGCGCCCGTTCTACCGGCCGCTCACGCTCGTGGCCTTCACGTGGCACAGCACGACCCCGCGCGCGCGCCGCGCCGAGCAGCAGGCGGAAGGGAACGCCGACGAGGAGGAGGACGACGGCGACGACCTGCAAGCCCTCATCGACGTGGGCGAGGAGGAGGGCATCATCGAGGAGGAGGAGGGCGAGCTGATCCACTCGATCGTCGAGTTCGGCGACACGCTCGTCAACGAGGTGATGACGCCGCGCACCGAGATCGTCGCCCTCCCGCACACGGCGACCGTCAGGGAGGCGCGCGACTGCGTCGTCGAATCGAAATACTCGCGGCTGCCCGTCTACCGCGATCAGATCGACAACGTCGAGGGCGTCATCTACGTCCGCGATCTCCTCCAGTGCTGGGCCGAGGGGCGCGAGGGCGGCCCCGTCACGCCGCTCCTGCGGCCCGCCTACTTCGTCCCCGAGACGAAGCCGGTCTCCGATCTGCTCGAAGAGATGCAGAAGTCGCACGTGCAGCTCGCGATGGTGATCGACGAGTACGGCGGCGTGGCCGGGCTGGTGACGGTCGAGGACATCCTCGAAGAGATCGTCGGCGAGATCGAGGACGAGGACACGGCGGTCGAGGAGATCATCCAGATCATCGAGTCGGGCGAGGGCCACTACGAGGTCGTCGGCTCGACCGAGGTCGGCAAGATCGAACAGCTCTTCGACATGGAGATCGAGGACGACGACTTCACGACCATCGCCGGCCTCGTCATCCGCGAGCTGGGCCACGTCCCGCGCCCCGGCGAGCGCCTCACCTTCCGCGGCTTGGACGTGGAAGTCTTAGAGTCGGACGAGCGCCGCATCAACCGCCTCCGCCTGCGCCGCGCGGAAGAAAAGGTCGCCCGGACGGAGTAAGGCGCGCGGCGGGCAACTCTTCGGTTCATCATTCCGCATTCATCCGCTCATCGTTTATAGTAGCCCCCATGCCGAAGAAGCGGAGCAAGTTCCTGTCGGGCCGGCGCATCGACCCGCGGGCGATCGCGGGCGGCGAGAGCGCGGCCGATTTGATCGACGAGACCTTCCTCGCCTACAACGCGGGCCGGCTGCGCGAGGCGTGCCAGCTCTTCACGCGCAAGATGTTGGAGCCGGACGTGACGGTCGGCCTCTCGATCACGGGCGCGCTGACGCCCGCCGGCCTCGGCATCTCCGCGCTCATCCCGCTGCTGCGCGCCGGCTTCGTCGACTGGATCATCACGACCGGCGCGAACCTCTACCACGACGCGCACTTCGGCATCGGGCTGTCGCTCCATCAGGGCAGCGCGCAAATCTCCGACGTGATCTTGCGCGAAGAAGAGGTCGTCCGCATCTACGACATCTTCTTCGACTACTCGGTGCTGCTCGACACCGACGCCTTCTTCCGCCGCCTGATCGAGGGCGACGAGTTCCAGCGGCCGATGTCGACGGCCGAGTTCCACCACCTCTGCGGCAAGTACGTGCGCGAGCGCGAGCGCAAGCTGGGGCTGGAGAACAAGTCGCTGCTGGCCGCGGCCTACGAGTTCGGCGTGCCGGTTTACACTTCGAGTCCGGGCGACTCAAGCATCGGCATGAACGTCGCGGCGAAGGCCATACAGGGCAACAAGCTCGCCTTCGACCCGTCGCTCGACGTGAACGAGACGGCGTCCATCGTGCTCGCGGCCAAGCGCGGCGCGATCCACGGGCGGGGCGACCGGGGGCGCAAGCACGGCGGCAAGTCGGCCGTCTTCATCCTCGGCGGCGGCTCGCCCAAAAATTTCATGCTCCAGACCGAGCCGCAGATTCAGGAGGTGCTCGGCATCGACGAGCGCGGCCACGACTACTTCCTGCAGGTGACGGACGCGCGCCCCGACACCGGCGGACTCTCCGGCGCGACGCCCGGCGAGGCGGTCTCGTGGGGCAAGGTCGATCCCGACCGGCTGCCCGACGCCGTCGTCTGCTACGTGGACTCCACCGTCGCGCTCCCGCTCCTCGTCTCTTACGCGCTCGCGCGCCACGAGCCGCGCGAACTCAAACGACTCTACGACCGCCGCGAGGAGCTGATGGGCCTGCTGCTCGCGGAGTACGAGAAATCAGAAAGACGGTAAGGACGTGAATCGTGAATCGTGAATCGTAAATAGAAGGAGAAGCAGCAGCCTCCGACCTCTGTTCACGATTTACGATTCACGATTCACGATTCACGAGATTCTCATGGCGAAACAGACCGTCACCGACGATCAGCCGCGGGTCTATTTCGACTGCGCGAAGTGCCCCGGCTACTGCTGCGCGATCTACGAGCGCGTGCAGGTGACGAAGCGCGACATCAACCGGCTGGCGAAGCACTTCGGCGTCTCGTACGACGCGGCCTACCGCCGCTACACGACCAACTGGGAGAAGGAGCGGGTCTTGAAGCGCACGCCCGATCCCGTGCTCGGCGAGTCGTGCCAGTTCCTCGATCCCGTTAAGCGCAACTGCACGATCTACCTGTCGCGCCCGAACGTCTGCCGCGAGTACCCCGACCGCGCGCGGTGCGTCTATTACGACCTGATCCAGTTCGAGCGGCGGCAGCAGGCGGACGACGACACGCTGCCGCTCGTGCAGATCACTTTTCGGCAGACGAAGAAGGTCGAGAACCCGGATCGCGGCTCGGGCGAGCGCGTGTGGGAGTGGACGCCGGAGCAGAAGAAGAAGTGACGGGTGGGAAAGTAAGGGGCAGGGGTTAGGATTTAGGAGCTAGGATTTAGGATTTAGTAAAGAACAGCTTCGGCTTGTCATTATTCCTAGCTCCTAAATCCTAGCTCCTAAATCCTAAATCATAACTCCTAGATTCTGTCTTTCATGAGGTGAGCGATGAGGGAACTGTTGGCGAAAATGATCGGGCGTCGGCTCGACGTGTACTGCGGCGGCGGGGCGGCGCTGCGGGGCGAGGTCTTGCAGTTGGAGAACGACGTGCTCTACCTGAAGGACGACGAGGAGCAGTTGTGCTACGTGGCGGTCGAGAAGATCGTCTGCGTCTGGGAGTCGCGCGAGCACGAGCAGCGCGCGGGCTTCGTCGCCGGCAAGTTCAAGTGAGACGCTTGCACGGGGTGGGCTGGGTCTCCGCGTGAGCCGCGTTTGAAAGCGGGCGCGGCGGCCGCCGCGCCCGGCCCGCGCGGGCCGTCCGAGAGATCGCGGCCGTGCGGGGAAAGCCTGAGGGCCGCCGCTCAACCCGTTTGAGCGGCGGCCCTCAATTTCGCTTGGGGTTCCCGCCTGAGTTATTCGGCCGCGAGGGTCGAGGGGATTTGGACGCGGCGGAAGCCGGTGATGCGCTTGCCCCAGTAGCCGTCGAAGGTCGAGTAGGTCACGCCCTTGCTCGACGACGCGTGGTAGAAGCCGTTCTCGTCGGCGACGATGCCGACGTGGCCGAGGTTGTTGAAGAAGACCAGCGTGCCGAACTCGTACTTCTCCTCGCCCTCGACGGGCTGGAACTGCGACCAGAAGTGGCGCGCGCTCGTCCGCTCGAAGCGGACGCCGGCCGACTGGAAGACGCTCCAGACGAAGCCCGAACAGTCGAAGCGGTACGGCCCCTCCGTGCCGAGGACGTAGGGCGCGCCGAGGCGATTCTCGATGGCCGACATCAGCAGGTGGTTGAGCCGGAACGGGCGCGGCGCGGTCGGAATCGTGAGCGCGGGCTTCGCGATTTCGACGGACGCGGGCGCGGCCTCGGAGACGAGGAAAACGTCCGTTTCGAGCCGGGCGGTGCCGTCGGGTTCGACGGTCTGCGTGACCTGACGCGGGCGTGCGGGGTCGGTTTGCGCGAAGGCGGCGGTCGCACTAGTCAGCGTGAGCGCGAAGCACACGGCTAGCGCGAGGGGGAATCTTTTGAACACAAACAATAGACCGGGGGCGGTCTCTCCTTCTTCAATCTCTGGTACTGCTTTAGGGGTCTTGCTAGGACGTGAGGTAGCTGCAATTTGTGCAGCAAAAGCATCTTACAGACTCGTTACGCAGGGCCACAAGCGGCAATGTGACTGATTTGTGACAGGTCGCATAGGATTAAATTTTTATGAACGGAAAAGAACCGCGCGGTTACGTGCGGATCGGTTCATCCTGACCGATGTGTGACGAGACCGGTACGCCTGAGGGGCGAATGCGGGCGCGTCGATGTTTGAAATGGGTTAGAGGGCCGAGAAATTTTCCCGCGCTCCCCGGTCGCACGTGATAGGATTTCGCCCGCGCGGGAGCGAGGAGTCTGCACTGATGTTATTCGTCGAAACGAGGACGCTCGGCCAGCACGTTGACGGCGCGACGCGGACGCTTTTGTTGGAGAAGTTGCAGGGGCGGGGGCTGGTTCCGCTCGTCCGCTCGGCCCGCCTGCACCTGTACGAGTTGGCGCTCGCGGGCGCGAACCGCGCGCACGACATGGAGAGCGCGGTCGCGGCGCGCACGGAGATCGAGGGCGATGCGCCCTACGTGCGCGGCGAGCTGTTCTGCGCGGAAGACCACGCTCACTTCCTGATCTTCGCGGACGGCGAGGGCGAGCAGCGCGGGTTGCGCGCGGGGATAGTCTTTGAACCCGACACCTCGGCCGCGCGCGACAAGCTCGAAGCCTTCTGCCGCGGCGTGAGCGACGCGCTCGCCGAGGCGCGGGGCACTGCCTCGCCGCGCGCCGAGGGCGAA
>DATCVD010000415.1:0-5626 GCA_036567125.1 Pyrinomonadaceae bacterium
CGGCCTCGTCGCCCGTGCCCGCGTCCGCCTCGCCGCCGACCCCGCCCGCCTCGCCGCCGCCGATCCGAAGCGCGTTCCAGTTCTCGACCGCGGCGAGCGCGAGGTGGTTCGTCATGTCGCTCCTGATCGGCGTGACCGAGACGCAGCCCTGCCGGACGGCGAAGAAGTCCGTGCCCTCCGCGTTCGTGTCCTGAAGGATGCGCTGCCCGATCCAGTAGTACGCCTTGCCGCGCGGGTCCGTGTGCTCCGTGATGACGGGCGTGGCGTTCTTCACGCCGAGCGTCGTCACCTGCACGCCGCGCAGCGGGCCGGGCGGGAAGTTGATGTTCAGGAGCGTCCCTTCGGGCAGCCCCTCGGCCAGAACTTTTCGCGCGGCCGTGATCGCGAACCGGGCCGCGTGCGTGAAGTCGTAGTCGTCGCGCGCGGCGAGCGAGAGCGCGATGCCGGGGACGCCGAGGATCGTCGCTTCGAGCGCGCCCGCGACCGTTCCCGAATAGGTCGCGTCGTCGCCGAGGTTGCTGCCGTGGTTGATGCCGGAGGCGCAGATGTCGGGCCACTCGCCGCGGGGGATGATCTTGTGCAGCGCGAGCGTGACGCAGTCGGTCGGCGTGCCGTCAACCGACCAGTGGCGCTCGTCGATCTGGCGGATGCGCAGCGGCCGCGAGAGCGTCAAACTGTGCGACGCGCCGCTCATCTCCGAGGCCGGCGCGACGACGTACACGTCGCCCACCTCCTTCAAAGCTTCTTCGAGCTTGATGAGGCCGTCCGAGTGGATGCCGTCGTCGTTGGTCAGCAGAATCCTTGTCATACTTAAAAAGCCGTCGGGCTTCATTACAACCGAAAGGCCCGGAGAGTTCAAGCCGGGGTGTATCCGTCGGACTCCCGCGGCCGCGGGCCGGCGTCAGCCGAGCCGCTCGTTCATCAGCTTGGCGAACGTCGTCCAGTCCATGCGCCGGAACCCGCGCTTGCCCCTGCCCTTGCGCCACCCGAACGAGCCGTGGCCGATCTCTATCGTGCCCAGCCGCTCGCCTTCGGAAGAAATCTCAAGCTCAATGCCGCTGCCGGCCTTCGACAGTTCGAGAACCTGAACGTGGACTTTAACCTCGTGCTTCTTATCCTGCGCCATCATGCCTCCTTTCGGCCCGACCGGGCGATCTTACTTGCGCCGCGGGACAAAACGAAAGCCCCGCGTGCTCTCTCGCGACGCGGGGCTTCCGTCCGAAACACTGACGCCGTGCTTTCGCCGTCTAGGCGTTCGCGGGCGTCTCCTTCTTCGTGCGCGACAGTCCCTTGATCTGCACGGGCGTGTTCTTCTCCACGTCCGCGCCGAGCTTCTTCTTCAAGACCATCTCCTGATAGAGCTTGCGCATCATCGCCGCCTCTTCGGCCGCCGTCTTCGGGCCGGCCATCTCGGGGCGGTTCGGGCGCTGCAAGTCGGACTCGTTCAGGTTCAGCGTGACGGGCGACTCGTAGTCGAGCGAGACCTCTTTGCCGCGCGCGAAAATCTCGTGGCGGCCGTGCTCCTGATACCACTTGGCGACGGTCGCGTTCTGGTGCATCTGCTCGATGATGTTGCGCCAGCCGATGCCGGTGTTGTAGGCGCAGAACGAAATCTCACCCTCCTGCGTGCCGTACGGGATGATGCACATCTCGGTGCGGCGGAAGTCGTAGTTGAACAAGTCCTGGAACCACATGCCGGCGATGAACAGGAAGTTCCAGCGGTCGGCGCGGCGCTTCTCGATGTCCTCGGCCGTGCGGTCGCCCTCGACCTTGCCGTAGGTGCGGCCCGTCAGGCCGAACGACTTGTCGAACTTCTTGAACAGCTCGTAGAGCGTGAAGTGGGTCGGCGACTTGTACGGGTTGTAGTGCTTGAGCAGCGCCAAACCCATCATCAGGTTCGAAGTCCACTTGCCGCGCGCCGCGTCCGTGATCTTCTTCATGTCGGTGACGAGGTTCGGGATGTTCAGGAACTCCGGCACCGGCCGCATCTCTTTCGTCTCTTTGTCGATCATCACGGCCGTGCCGACGCCGCAGTTCGGGTGGCAGCCGCAGGAGACCTGACCCCACTCCGAGTCCGGCCCGTGCGCGAGATCGGCGAAGTCGGCGAACGCGCCCATCAGCGAGAGCGGGAACCAGTCGCGCGTCGGCTCGGTGATGCCGACCTGCTCCTTCACGTCGTGCGCGAGGTGCGACAGGGTGTAGCGCTGCGCCATGCGGCGCTCGTCCGTGATCTCCTCGTCGCGGCCCGTGAAGGAGACGGGCTGGAAGGAGAGGAACGCGATCTTCTTCGGGTTGTCGAGCGCGAAGCGGATGACGGAGCCGACCTGATCGTTGTTGATGTTGTTGACGAGCGTGATGACCAGCACGATCTCGACGCCCGCCTCGTGCAGGTTGTCGATGGCGCGCAGCTTCACGTCGAAGAGGTTGCCGACCTGCCGGTGCGAGTTGGCGTCGTTGCCGATGCCGTCGAACTGCAAGTAGGCGTAGCGCAGGCCCGCCTCGGCCGCCTCCTTCGCGAACGCCTTCGACTTGGCGAACTCGATGCCGTTCGTCGCCGCCTGCACCGAGTTGTAGCCGACCTTGCGCGCGTAGCGGACGGAGTCGAGGAAGATCGGAGAGATGGTCGGCTCGCCGCCGGAGAACTGCACGGACATCTGCCGGCGCGGCTTGATCGAGATGGCCTTGTCGAGAATGTCTTTCACTTCGTCGAACGACAGCTCGTGCACGAAGCCGACCTGATTGGCGTCCATGAAGCACGGGTCGCACATCATGTTGCAGCGGTTCGTCAGGTCGATGGTGAGCACCGCGCCGCGGCCGTACTTGATCGTGGAGGAGCCGTGGTTGTGCAGCTTCTCGTCGTTGTGCGCCTGAATGTCGCGGCCGGGGAACATCTTCTCGATGTGCTTCAGGAACTTCGAGTCAATCGCCATGATGTCCTCGAAGTGGCCGTGCGTGGGGCAGTCCTTCTCCATCCAGATTTGGCCGTTGCGCTCGACAATCGTCGCCTTGATCTCGCCGACCTTCTCGTTGATGAGTTCGGACGGGTCGATGACCGGCGCGTTCAGGATGCGCTGGCGCGCTTCGATCACGCACTTCGGGCAGAGCGAGTCGGTCGTGCGCGGGAAGCCGAGGGGCGGCTTCGACTTCTGCCAAGACTTGAGCAGCGGCTTGTCAGACCACTTCGGCGTGAACGACTCGTTCGGCCGGAACTGGTTGAAGAACTGGACGGTGTTGAACAGGCCGCCCGCCACCAGCGTCAGGCCCCTCTCGACGTGTTTGATCGGTTTCATCTCTCTTCCTTCTCTGAATCGGATTCGACCGGGCTGCTTTTACATCAGCTACCGCGGACGATTAACTTTCAAGGGCCGAACTGACACGCGCGCGCGCCTCGCCCGGCTTACGGGGGGCGAAAATTATCGCCCGCCCGCTGGATTATTGCTGTTCGACTTCTGATTCGGGGGTCGCGGGGAGCAGACCGCCAAGACCTATCCGACGGGGAAAGTCGGACGCAAGACTTTACACGGGGCGCGGCTTAAATGCAAGCCACCGTTAGACATAAGACGCGGCGGAGCGGCTCTTTCGAGCACCAAGCCCCGCCGCAGCCCTTCAAGTAACGTTCCCCCTGTGAACTTGCCACTCTTCTCAGGAGAGTTAGTCAGTCCGAAGCAGAGAGCAATGAGCGTGCCAACTCAGCCCTCAAATGTTAAGTTAATAAATAGCTCAACTTAGGCAATCGAGCGGCTTGCCTGTGCCGGTTCGTCGCGGCCGTCCGGCGTGTCTCATAGGCACACGGCCGCACCGCAGGTTAAATGTGTAGCTTTTCGACACCGAAGGGGCGAGAGCAGAGCCACCCGGTAAATGGGCGACTCTGCTCTCGAAGCGACTAGGAAGCACTGCTCGTTCGCGCGCGCCGGGCCGCTTGGCCTCAGGCGTTCGCGGCTTTCAACTTCTGCTGCTGGGTCTTCTTCTCCTCGGCCATCAGCGCGCCCAGCTCCTCGATGCGCTCCGCGGGGAAGACCTCGCGGGCGCTCTTGAACATCTCGCCTTCTTCCTCCTCGACGTGGTGCTCGACCAGTTCTTTCAGCACCTTGAGGCGGATGGCCCACAGTTCGCTCGTCACGTCGGTCGCGCCCACTTCGGCGAGCGCGGCCTTCATGTCCTTGTGTTCCTCGATGCCTTCGAGCGTGATCTCGCGCGTCTCGGCCTCGCGCTTGAGTTCGGGGTAAAAGATCGTCTCCTCGATGTGCGCGTGGATTTCCAGCTCCTGCTGCAACTGCGCGAACAACTCGGTGCGCGTCTTCTCCGCGCGCTCGGTCGTCTCTTCGAGCTTCTCGAAGATGCCCGACACTTTCTGGTGATCCTCTTTGAGCAAAGTGAATGCGTTCATCTTTCGTCCTCCGTCCCACAGGTCACACGTCTGTTTTGCACGTTAACGGTACGCGCAAAGAGTTCTCCGTCGGGAGAGTTCAAACGCGATGCCAGAGTTATGTGCGGTGGCGGACGGAGGGCGGTTGGGGGCAGGCTTCGACTAGCAAAGGCGGACGGCTTGAAGAATTACAGCGCAGTCGCGGGAGGGCGCGAAGATGAGAATTTCTTAGCGCGCTCCCGCGACCGCACGATTTTCTGTCCGGTCTTAGCGGCGCGGGGCGAAGTAGCCGGCGCGCGCGGTGACGCGGTGGGCGAGGTCTGCGGTGCGGACTTGGACGCGGCGGAAGCGCCCGTCGCGCCGGCGGTCGAGCGGCGAGTAGTAGATCGCGTACTGGTGGCGCAACTCCTCGGCGACCTCCCCGTAAACGCGTTCGAGGTCGGAGAAGCTTGCGGGCCTGTAGAGTCGTCCGCCGGTTGACGCGGTGAGGACTTCGAGGCCGCGCTCGCTCTCGTTCAAGGCTTGCAGCGAGAGGCGCAGGTCGTCGATCTTCAGTTGGTTGAACTTGATGGCAGCGGGCGTGGCGTCGAGCAGCGCGTCGAGTTCGGCCGACTTGCGCGCGCGCTCGATGCCGGTGTTGCTGATGCAATAGACGCCGACGCCCGCTTCGAGCAGCGCGCGCAGGGCTTGGGCGGCGGTGCTCGTGCCGCGGCCGCTGTCGATCCCGTCGGAGAGGACGACCGCCGCGCGGCGGCGCGTGGGGTCTTTGAACTGCTCGCGCGCGGCGAGGTAGAGCGCGTCGTTGAAGCGCGTGAACATGCCCGGCTGTAGGCGACGCAGCGCGCGGCGCAACTGCACGCGCGAAGCCGTCCAGTCCTGCAAGAGTTCGACGCGGTCGTCGAACTTCAGCAGGCTGATGCGGTCTTCCGCGCCGAGCCGCGCGGCAAACTCCTCGGCGGCGCGGCGGAAGTCTTCAAAATTGTTCGCGACCGAAGACGACGAGTCGATGAGCAGGAGCACGTCCACGGGGACGCGGCGCAGGCGCAGGTCGCTCAGAGGCTGCTCGCGCCCGTCCTCGAAGACGCGGAAGTCTTCGCGCCGGAGCGTCGTCACCAGTTGCCCCTGCGCGTCGCGCACCGTCACGGGCAGCAGGATTTCCGAAGTCTCGACCGTGATCACTTCGTCGGGATCGATCTCCTGACTCGGCTGCGCGGGCGCGCCGGGCGGCTGCGCCGGACGCCGCTCCTGCGCGGGCAGACT
>DATCVD010000416.1:0-13703 GCA_036567125.1 Pyrinomonadaceae bacterium
TCCGTCTCCTCGGCCACGCGCGCCGCGCTACGCCGCGCCGCCTCCTGCGCGGTGCGCGCGCCCTCCTCGACCCGCTCCTTGATCTTGTAGCGCTCGTCCAGCTCGCGCGCCTTGCGCCGCGCCGCCTCGCCCCATTCGCCCAGTCGATCTTTGTAGTCGGCCATCACACCTCCGAAAATCGGTGACGGGTGACGGGCGGCGGGTGGCGGGCAAATCCGACTTTCGTCTTGCCCGCCGCCCGCCGCCCGTCACCGAATCACTGCCTTCATCATACGCCGAGCGCGGCCGCCGGGTTCTCGTCCGTGGAGACGGGGCAGCAGACGCGGTCGCGGCCAGCCCGCTTGGCCTCGTAGAGCGCGGAGTCGGCGGCGGCGAAGAGGGCGCGCGCGTCGGGCGTCGCGGCGTTGAACTCGGCGAGGCCGAGGCTGACCGTGACGTGGCCGACCGCCGGAATCTCCGTCTCCTTGACCGCGGCGCGCAGGCGCTCGGCCACGTCGAGCCCGCGCTCGAAGTCGGTCTCCGTGAGCAGCACGGCGAACTCCTCGCCGCCGATGCGCGCCGCCATGTCGATGCCGCGCGTGCCGGCCTGAATGGTGTTGGCGAGGCGGCGCAGCACGTCGTCGCCGGCCTCGTGGCCGTGCGTGTCGTTGACGCGCTTGAAGTGATCGATGTCGAGCATCAGCAGGCAGAACGGGCGGCCGAAGCGGCGCGTGCGCGCGACCTCCCGCTCCAACTGCCGCTCGAAGCGGCGGCGGTTGGCGAGGCCCGTCAGGTGATCGGTGAAGGCCGCCTCCTCGCACGAGTCGAGGTAGTTCTTAAAGTCGAGCAGCGTGCGCGCGCGGGCGAGGAGGAGATCGAGGTCGGTCGGGTCGGTGATGTAGCCGAGCGCGCCGGCCTCCGCGCCGAGCCGCACGTCGTGGGCGTCGCCGCGCAGCGCCGTCTGGATGATGACGGGGATGAAGCGCGTCGAGGGGTTGGCGCGCACGCGGCGCACCATCTCGTAGCCGTCCATCCGCGGCATCGTCACGTCCGTGACGATCAGGTCGGGCTGGTGCGACTCGACGGCCTGCAACCCCTCGACGCCGTCCGTGGCGACGACGACGTTGTAGCCCGCCATCTCCAGCGCGACTTGGAGGAGCTGCCGCTTATCCTCGTTGTCTTCGACCAGCAGGACGTTGAACTTGCTCAGCATAAATGGTCGGTGACTCGCGTCACGCTCTCCCCTTGCCCTCGGCGAAACAGTTCTTGCGCGCCCGCCCGCGTCGTGTTAGAGTGCCGGGTCATCAAGGACGGTTGCCGTTCGCCTCGTTCGGCCGCGTTGCTCGCCGAACCTCCCTTACAAAGGTTAACTAATAATCACGAACGAACCAGCGTCTTCTCCGGGTCTTGCAGACCGCAGCGCGCCCGCTCCTTGCCCGTTCACTTTGTGCCCACGTCCGCAGGTCTGACCGCGCGACTCCCCTCGCGCCGCGCCGCGTTCGCCGGACGGTGACGACTCGAACACCAACTTCTTGACGACCGAGGTATCGCCCCAGATGCCGCACCGAAGGGCGTGCGATCTCTCCGCCGAGGATCGCGCCGACATCATTCGCCACTCCCACATCGGCGAGCGACTCGCCGAAGCAGTCGTCGCCCGTCTGGCCGAAAGCTCGACGGCCGTCGACGTGCGCCGCCGCCGCTTCGTCTACCGCGCGGGCGACGCGCCCGACGCCCTGTACCTCGTCGCGCGCGGCCGCGTGAAGCTGTGCAGCGTCGAGCACGCGACCGGGCGCGAGGCCGTCATCGACATCCTGCCCGCCGGCTCGCTCTTCGGCGAGTCGGCGCTCTACGAGGCCGGCGCGCGGCAGATGTCGGCGGTCGCCTTCGAGAACGCGCGGCTGCTGCGCGTGCCCGTTGCCGAGTTCAAGTTGGCGATGGGGGACAGTCGCGAACTTTATGATCACACTTTCCGCCTGCTCGGTCAACGACTTTCGCGCTCCGAGCGGCGCGTCGCCGACTTCGCGCTCGACGCCATCCCCGCCCGCCTTGAGAAACTCCTGACCGATCTCTCCGACCGCTACGGCCGGCCCGGCCCCGGCGGCACGATCATCGATCTCAACCTCCCGCACCGCGAGATCGCCTCCATCGTCGGCTCGACCAGAGAGAGCGTGACCGTGCGCCTGAACGACCTGCGCCGCGCGGGCGTCATCGACTTCGTGGATCGCAAAATCCTGCTCAAGCACCCCCCGGCCGAGGTCGCGCGGGCGTAAACCGCGCCGGAAGTAAAAGGGCGGGAGGCCAAAAGTCCCGAAGCGGCACCGCGCGCGCTTTGACTTTTGCCTCCCGCCTTTTTACTTTTGACTCATGAAGCGGTGTCCCATTTGCGGCAAGCCGGCCGGCCAGCAGGGCGACGAGTTCCGCCCCTTCTGCTCCGACCGCTGCAAGCTGCTCGACCTCGGCAACTGGGTGGACGGCAACTACCGCGTCCCCGCGCACGGCGAGCAGCCCTCGCCCGAAGACCTCGGCCAGCACGACAACAGTCAGGAAGACGAATGATGAACGCGGGGCGGTGAGCGACGGGCCGTAGAGCAGCCGTCTCCACCTCGTCGTTCCGCGTCCCGCGTCCGTCGTTTAAAGAGATGAGATCAGCAACTCCTTTCGCCGTCGCCGCCGCGCTCGCGCTCTCCGCCGCGTGCAGCCGGCCGGATTACACGAAGCACTCGGCCTCGACGAAGCCGGGCGAGACGCCGCAGGCCGAAACGCCGAGCGGCAACAAACTGCCGCGCACCGCGCTCCCGATGCCGCCCGTCGCCGCCGGCCGGACGGCTTCGGCGCGGTTCTCGGCGGCCGATCAGACGCGGCTCGTCTCCGCCGGCTGGACGAGCGAGGACGGGCAGAGTCAGCGGCCCTCGGACTACGCCGGCAAGGTGCTCGTGCTCGACTTCTGGGCCACCTACTGCCCGCCGTGCCGCGAGCAGACGCCGCACCTGATCGATCTGCAAAAGCGTTACGGGCCGCAGGGCTTGCAGGTCGTCGGCATCAACGTCGGCGGCGACGACGACCGGCCGAAGATCGCCGGCTTCGTCCGCGAGTTCAAAATCCCCTACCCGCTCGGCTACCCCGACGAGCAGATGAGCCAGTTGTATTTCGCCGACAACGACGCCATCCCGCAGACCTACATCTTCGACCGCAAGGGCCGCCTCGTCCAGCGCTTCATCGGCTACGACTCCACCATGCCCGCCGAAGTCGAGCGCATCGTCAAAGACGCCTTAGCAGACTGAAAGACCCTGAGTCGTGAATCGTGAATCGTAAATCGTGAATCGCCCGACGGCCCTCCGGTCTTGGACTATTCACGATTTACGATTTACGATTCACGCACTTATGAGACGAGCCAAGATACTCGCGACGCTGGGGCCGGCCTCGCGCGAACCGGCGACTTTGGAGGCGCTGTTCGCCGCGGGCGCGAACGCCGTGCGGATCAACATGTCGCACGGCACGCAGGAGGAGCACGCCGAGACGATCCGCCGCGCCCGCGGGGCCGCCGAGAAGATGGGGCGGCCCGTCGCCGTGCTCGTCGATCTGTCGGGGCCGAAGATCAGGACGGGCGTGCTCAGCGGCGGCAAGCCCGTGCCCCTCGAACCCGACGCGCAGTTCACGCTCACCACCCGCTCGGTCGCGGGCGACGAGCGCGAGGTCTCGACCAACTACGACGGCCTGCCGCGCGACCTGCGCCCCGGCGCGCGCATCCTCCTCGACGACGGCCTGCTCGAACTTCAGGTCGAGCGGACGACCGAGACGGACGTGATCACGCGCGTCGTCAACGGCGGGCTGCTCAACGAGCGCAAGGGCATCAACCTGCCGGGCGTCGCGCTCCCCATCCCCTCGCTCACCGACAAGGACAGGCGCGATCTCAACTGGGCCGTCCGGCAGGGGGCCGACTACATCGCGCTCTCCTTCGTCCGCAAGGCCGAGGACTGCGAGGAGGCGAAGGCTTTGATCAAGGCCGCGGGCGGCAAGCAGCCGCTCGTTTCGAAGATCGAGAAGGCCGAGGCCATCGATCACCTCGACCAGATCATCGCGGCGTCCGACGGGGTCATGGTCGCGCGCGGCGATCTCGGCGTGGAGACGAGCGTCGAGCTCGTGCCCGTCTACCAGAAGCGGATCATCGAGGACGCGAACCGCGCCGAGAAGTTCGTCATCACGGCGACGCAGATGTTGCAGTCGATGATCGAGGAGCCGCGCCCCACCCGCGCCGAGGCGTCGGACGTGGCGAACGCGGTGTGGGACGGGACGGACGCGGTGATGCTGTCGGGCGAGACGGCGACGGGCAAGTACCCGGTGGCGGCCGTGGCGACGATGTCGCGCATCGTCGAGTCGGCCGAGGCGGGGCGGGGCAGGTCGGGGCGCGTCGAGAGGCAGTGGAGCGGGCGGCAGTCGGGGCGCGTGAGCCGCGCGATCTGCGAGGCGGCGTCGTTCGCGGCCGAGGAGATGGGGGCGCAGGTGATCGCCGTCTTCACCGAGTCGGGGCTGATGGCGCGCCGGCTGTCGGCCCTCAGGCCCGAACAGCGGATCATCGCGCTCACCACCACGCCGGCCGTCCGCAACGAGCTGGCGCTCGTCTGGGGGATCGAGTCGCTGCTCCACGAGCCGACCGAGAGCACGCGCGATCTGATCCAGACGGGCGACCGCGTGCTGCTCGAAGCGGGCCTCGTGCAGCAGGGCCAGATCATCGTCGTCATGGCCGGCCGCCTGTCGGGCATGGGCCTCTCAAGCTCGATGACGCTCCACGCCGTCGGCCGGGAGACGCTCCCGCCGCAGGTCTGACCGGCCGGCCGCGCCTCACTCCGGCGTCAGGTAGCCCTCGCGGTTCCTCACGCGCAGCGCGCTCTTGTAATCCGGCGGCGGCTTGATCCTCACCCTGACCTTGTTCAACTCGCCCTTCTTCGCCGCGTCGGCCGCCGCGAACGCGACGACGTACTGGTGGCGCAGCTCGACCGCGATCCGATCCACCGTCTCGCTCAACTCGCGCCCGCCCCCGGTGAAATAAGCCCGCCCGCCCGACGCCGCGACCAGCTCGTCCAGATCGGCCTGCCCCACCACGTCGAGCCATGCCGGATCGTTTTTCTCAATGACGGCGACGGCGTACAGCAAAGCCCCCGAATCCCGCACCATGCGCTTCAAATCTCTGTGCCGCACTTGGCGCGAGTGGTTGTCCGACCCGCCGTCCGTGAAGATGAGGAGGACGCGCCGGGGGTGGGAGCCGCCCGCGAGCTTCGCCAGCGCGGAGGCGCAGGCGTCGTAGAGGGCCGTTCCGCCGTCGCCGTGCTTCGTCACGGTCGCGGGCGTGATCTTGTCCAGCGCCTCTCTGGCCGCCACGTCGGCGCGCGCCCAGTCGGTCAACTCGAACTGGTGCTTGTTGAACGCGCGGAGGAAGTACTCGTTCGCGGGCGACGCCTGCCGGACGAACCGCGCGAACGCCTGCCGCACCAGCTCCAGCTTTTTATCCCGCCCCTCCCGCATCGAGGCGGAGATGTCGAAGAGCACGCCGACGCTCGCGTGATCTTCGGCGGGGCCGAAGCTCCTGATCTCGCGCGCGGCCTTCCCGTCGAAGACCTCGACGTGCTCCCTTTCGATGCCTCTGATGTATTGGCCCTTGTCGTTCGTGACGGTGAGCGTGAGCCTGACCTCGCGGGCCGCGGCCGGCTGCTGCGCGCGCGCGGACGGAGCGGGGAGGGCCAGCAGCGCGAGGAGCAAGAGCCGTGCTGACCGCGCCGCGCGGCCGGCGCGGCCGTGTTCAGGGTGGCTTGCCAACGTCGCCTCCTTCGGCGTGAAGAAACCGGAACGCGATCTCGTCGGGGGCTGCGGAAAGATTATCAGCGCGCGGCGCGCGGGAAGAAGTAGCCGTCGCGGCTCCGCACTTTGACGCTCTTCACCTCTTCCCACGGCGGCGCGACGCTGATCTTGATCCGCCTCCACTTCGGCTCGGCCGCGCCCGCCGCCGCCTCGCCCGGCGCGAACCCGACGACGTACTGGTGGCGCAACTCGGCGGCGATCCACTCGGCCGCGGCGACCACCTGCTTGCGGCCTTCGGGGAAGTAGGCCCGGCCCCCCGACTGCGTCGCCAGCTCGTCGAGGAGCGCCTGACCGCCGATGTCCAGCGCGCCGGGGTTGCCGATGTAAACCGGCGCGAGGCCATAGACCAACGCGTCGGACTCTTGAATCTGACGCCGCAGCTCGCGGAAGGTCGTGCGCGACTGGTTGTCCTGCCCGTCGGTCACGACGAGGAGGACTTGCTTGGCGTGCTCCCCGCGCGTGAGCCGCGCGAGCGCGCTGTTGAGCGCGTCGTAGAGCGCGGTGTTGCCCTGCGTGCGCGTCCGCCCCAGCGTCGCGCCGAGTTCGCGGATCGCGCCCTCCAGCCGCGCGGGGTCGCGCGTCCAGTCCGTCAGCAGTCGCCCCTGCGTGTTGAACTCGGCGATGAAGTACTCGGTTTCGGGGTGGCCCCGGAGGACGAACCGGTTGAGGGCGAGTCTGACCTCGTCCCCGTGCCGCGTCATCGACCCGGACACGTCAACGAGGATGCCGACGCTCGCCGGCACGTCGACGCCCTCGAACGCGGTGATCTCGCGCGCGACCTTGCCTTCGAGGACGGCGAAGTGCGGGCGGCCGAGGCCGACTAGGTAACGGCCCTTGCCGTCCGTCACCGTGACGTTCAGACGCACCTCGCCCGCCGCGCTCTGCGCGCGGAGCGGCGGCGCGAAGACGAGGAGGAGGGCGGGGACGTTGAGGGCGAGAAGGGCGAGGCGACGCGACAGCGCCCGCGTCACCGCGCGAACGTGGAGGGGTCGTGTCAGGCTCATCGGACGGCACTCCCGCCGCCGGCCGTGGGGGTTCGGGAGGGAGCGAAAGGCCCGGCGGATTTGAAGGGGCTGCTTGCGGCCGCGCCTACTCGGCGCTCAGGACGCGGCTGATCGTCTCGCGCAGATTTTCGGCCGGCGCGGGGGCGGCGGCGGCGAGTTGCTGCGGCTTGCGCCAGTTGTCGAGGATGCCGACCTTCTGCGCGCAGGCGACCGTGCAGAGCGGGGCGCAGTGCTTCTCGGTGTTGTACTCGCGCGCGAGATCGGCCACGGTGTAGTCGGCGAGCGGCGTGCCGGGGTAGCCGCGCTGCTGCGAGCACCAGTGGACTAAGCCGTCCTCGCAGACGTAGAGGTAGCGCGCGCCCGAGCGGCAGCGCCAGTCGTTCGGCTTGCCCTGAATGAGATTTTCCTGAAACCAGTCGAGCCGCGCGTAGTCGCGCCGGCCGACGTTGCGGGCCAGCTGCCAGAGGCCCTGCCACGCGCCCTTGACCTCGAACGGCTCGTAGGTCGCGTGGTCTTCGAGCTTCTGCACCTCGCGGTAAACGCGCCGCTCCACCTCGCTCAGAGGCTTCAGCTCGCCGCCGCCGTCGTGGATGACGCCGATGGTCGAGGTGAAGCCGAGTTCGAGCGCGCGGCGGTCGATCTCCAGCGCGTCCTCTGGGTTGCGCACGCCGCTGCCGATGACGGAGTTGATGTTGACCTGAAAGTCGGCGTGCTCGTTGAGCCAGCGGAGGCGCTTGTCGAGCAGGCGCAGGCTCTTCTTCGAGACCTCGTCAGGCTCGACGTTGTCGATGCTGATCTGGAGGTAGTCGAGTCCGGCCTCGTTGAACTTTTTGATCTTTTCGGGCGTCAGGTAGAAGCCGTTGGTGATGAGGCCGGCGATCATCCCGCGGCGGCGCGTGTGGCGGACGAGTTCGAAGATGTGCGGGTGCATCATCGGCTCGCCGCCCGAGAAGGTGACGACCGAGGTGCGGAGTTCGGCCAGCTTGTCGAGCCGGCGGAGCATCTCGTCGAGCGGGACGGGCGCGGAGAAATCGTCGTACTCGTTGCAGTAGGTGCAGGCGAGGTTGCAGCGGCGCATCGGGATGACGTGCGCGAGGACGGGGTGATCGGTCGAGAAGAGGGCGCGCGTGATGAAGCGCGCCTCGCGCAGTTTGATGCTGTAGAACTTGCTGCGTCTCATCGTCAAATGGCCGCCGGGGCCGCCCTCACCCGTCGAACTTCGCACTCTGAAGGTTTGTTGTCTCGCGGGGAGGGCGTGCGGTTGAGAAGATACGCGACACCGCGCCCGCCGCGCAAGCGGCGCGGCCCACGCCCGCCGGGCACAGAAAAAGTCGGGGGGTTTCTGCGCGGGCCAGAACCCCCCGACTTGTGACCCGCGCGCGGGCGCGGCCTTAGCCGCGCACTTTCTTCACGTCCGAGCCGAGGTTGAGCTTGAACTCGTCCTTCGAGACGGCGACGTTGCGCTGGATATCCATCAGGCGCACGGTCGTCGCGTCGTCGTTCTTCTCGACGACCTTGGTCTGCACCAGCATCCCCGATCCGTCCACCCAGATTTCCGTGTACTTGTGGCTCGCCGCGCCTTTGGGGACGAGCGTGATGTGCGTGGTCGCCACGCCGCCCCAGAGCGTCTCGTTGTACACGTCCTTGTAGTCGTAGGCGGCCTTGAGCTGCGAGGCCGAGGCGTTCAGGCCGAAGCCGAGGACGTTGGAGACCTTCGCGTTCTTCGAGTTGGTCGAGCCGACGTAGGCCAGCTTGCGGCGCGGGCTGAAGAGCGTGTACTCGCCGCCCGCGACGGCCAGAATCTCCTGCACGGGGGTGCGCCAGTCGACGCGCACCGAGCCGGTGCGCCCCTCGCCGGGGACGTAGGCGACCGTGCCCGAACGCTTGTCCGATTCGCGGAGCTGCGCGTTGTACTTCTCCATCGAGATGCTGGCGCGCATCGAGCGCAGGTCGCGGCGGTTGCGCTCCATCTTGTTGAAGATCGAGCTGACAAGCCCGGCGCCCTGCGCGTTCACTCTGGGGGAGGCGGTCAGGGTCAGGGCGGCCGCGAACAGAAGCGCGAGGCCGGCCGTTAAATTCTTCTTCATGCGTACTCCTTCAAAATTGCGAGGGGGAAACTTGAAACCCGCTGCACGATCCGTCGAAAAAACCGTGCGATTATAAAAGCCCGTTACTCGATGTCAACCTCGTAGGCGGCGACTCGGCCGCCCGCGTCGCGCAAAACCTGCCAGCCTTTGACCCGCACTTCGGGACGACGCAACTCCGCTCTCAGGTGGCGCTCGAAGTCCTCTGTGCCGGGGGTTGCCGGGAGATGTTCCGGCGAGACCAGCCGCTTGCCGGTGGCTGTCAAGACCGAATTTTGATGCCCCGAAAAGGCTTTCGGTTCGCCGGTTCGGAACCAGCCCGGCGGCGTAAGAAAGACGAACGCGAGGATCAGCACCGACAGCACGTCGTACTGCCAGCGCGTGCGCCCGTAAGACCAGAACAGGATTTTCTTGAAAACTCCCAGCAAAATCGCAGTCTTCCGGCAGATCTCAACGGCGAGGGGGGAATTCCGGCGGCGGCGGCCGATTCCGGCGGCGGGTCGTCCGCCCGCTTACGGCCTGCCGTCGTGAATTATATCTGGACGCCCCCCGCCGGCGCAACGATCTGGCCGTCCCTCATCTGGATGATGCGGCGGCACATGGCGGCCGCCTCCGGGTTGTGGGTGATCATGATGATGGTCTGGTTGAAGCGGTAGTTCATCTCCTGAAACATGTTGAGGACGATGGCCGAGTTCTCGGTGTCGAGGTTGCCGGTCGGCTCGTCGGCGAGGATGATGGCGGGGTTGTTGATGACGGCGCGGGCGAGGGCGACTCTCTGCTGCTCGCCGCCCGACAGTTCGAGCGGCTTATGGTGCATCTTGTCTTCGAGCTTGAGGAGTTTCAAGACTTCGCGGCGGCGCTCCGGGTCGTCGCTCTTGCGGTCGCCGTCGCCGCCCGCGTGGATGCGCTCGGCCAGACGGAGATTGCCCTCGGCCGTCAGGGTCGGGAAGAGGTTGAAACGCTGGAAGACGAAGCCGATCTTGCGGCGGCGGATGTCCGTGCGGCGCGCGTCCGAGGCGGCCGTCAAGTCCTCGCCGTCGATACTGATGCGCCCGCCGGTCGGCGTCAGGAGTCCGCCGAGCAGGTGCAGCATCGTCGATTTGCCGCACCCTGACGGCCCCATGATGGCGAGGAACTCGCCCTCCTCGACTTCGAGCGTCACGCCGCGCAACGCCGGCACGTCCACCGCCCCGACGCGATAGACCTTCGTGAGATTGTCCGCGTGAACGATTGTTTTCATTAAAGAAGCGATTAGCTGTTAGCGATTAGCTGTTAGCCAGAAAAGAAACAGCTTTCAGTCTTTCGCAACGGGCTTTGACTCTCAGTCTTGGACTCAGTTTTGCTAACAGCTAAGAGCTAACAGCTAACGGCTAACAGCTACCACTCATTCGTAGCTCAGCGCGTTGACCGGGTCGAGGCCCGCGGCGCGCAGGGCCGGGTAGAGCGCGCCGAGGAGTCCGCCGCCGAGGCCGATCCCGGCGGCGGCCAAAGCCCACGCCCACTCGTAGTCGAAGGGCAGGCCGTAGGCGCGCTGGATCAGGAACTTCGCGACGAACGACGCGGCGAAGCCGGCGACGAGGCCGAGCAGGCTGATGACCAGCGCCTCGCGCTCGATGGTCGAGACGATGTAGGCGCGCGACGCGCCGAGCGCCTTCAGGATGCCGATCTCGCGCGTCCGCTCCGTGATCGTCGTGTACATCGCCAGCATCACGACGAGCGCCGAGACGACGGCCGCGAGCGCGACCAGCGCGCGCAGGAAGACGCCGAGGTACGGGATGCTCTTCTCGAAGTTGAACATCGGCAGGTCTTGCGTGAACTGGATGCGGTTGCCCGGCAGCCGCTCGTCGATGCGCCGCGCCAGCGCGCCGGCGTCCGTGCCCTCGCGCGCCCTGACCAGAATGTAGGAGCACTTGCCCTTCGCTTCCATCGCGTCCTGCATCGCCGCGAGCGACATCTTGACGCGCGCGCCGGCCTCCGGCGAATAGACGCCGACGACGCGGTAGGGCTGCCCGCCGAAGACGCTCACCGTCGAGCCGACCCCCGACTGGCCGTTTCTGGCCTTCGTCTCGTCGATGACGACCTCGTCCACGGCGGTCGCGGCGCGGCCGGCGACGAGCCGCGTCCCGTTCTGCGCGGCGAACGCGTCGAAGTCCACGCCCTCGACCTGCTCGAAGCCGAAGCCGCGCCCGCCCTGAAAGACGTTGCGGATGACGGGCACGGCCGACCCGACGCCCTCGATCTTCGACAGCTCCTCGACGTACGTCGTCGAGAGGTTCGCCGTCGACGAGGTCAGCTCCATCCCGCCCGGCCGCGTGAAGATGATCTCGGCCCGCAGGTTCGACGAGCGCCGCTGCAAGTCGTTCGACATCCCGCGCGACAGCCCCGTGAACAGCATCACCAGCGCCACGCCCAGCGCCACGCCCAGCACGCTCACCAGCGCCCGGAGCGGCCGCTGCCTGATGTTGTTGACGACGAGGCTGTCCATTCGTTAATCGTGAATCGTGAATCGTGAATCGTGAATAGATTAAAAGCCGGGGATCGTGCGCCGCGAATCGTTGATCATTCAGAGCTTGTTTTTACGATTCACGATTAACGATTCACGATTCACGGCTTCCGCGTGTCCAGATCAAAGACCGGCAGGTTGTCCTTGTTCGGGAGCACGAAGACTTCGGAGGGGAACTGCTGATCGAGGCGGACGGCCTCCGGGGTCTGGTAGTTGATGCGGATCGAGTAGCGATCCTGCGGGCGCGTGATCTCGATCTCGGCGGGCAGGCTGTGCTGACGGCCCTCGCCGAACGGCCGCGGGTCGCGGTAGACCACGTCGGTGGTCAGCGTCCCGCGCTCGTCGAAGGTCTGGACGCGCGCGAGCCTGAGGCCCCCGAAGCGGTCGAACCAGAAGCGGCGGAGCAGTTGCGCGCGGCCCTCCGCTTCGGGCCGCAGCTCTTCGAGCTGGTAGTAGCCGCGCACGACGCGCGCGTTATTCTTCGCGCCGCGCCGCGTGTCCGGCTCCTCGGCGAAGGCTTCGTTGCGCGCGTAGACGAGGCCGGCCTCGCCCGCGGGGCGCGGGAGCAGCGCGTCCGTGAAGTGCTGCGGGCGCAGGCCCGAAAAGGCGCTCACGGCGCGCTTGCGCATCGCCGTCTTGTCGGTGTTCTTGCCGCACTGCACCTCGCCGCCGCCGCCGAGCCGCTCGTACTGCGCCGCGTTCGTGCCCGTCACGAAGCGGCGGATGTCGGCGTCGCCCTTGAGGACGGCGACCCAGAACTTCTCGCCGTTCGAGGACATCTCGGCGATCTTCGAGCCGATGAACGGGTCTTGAATCGTCAGGTAGATCTGGCCGGGGCGCTGCGTGGTGATGTCGGCGTCGGCCGCCGTGTACTCCTCGGCGATGCCGCACTGCGCGAACGAGTTGTCGAGGAACTTGAGATCGACCTTGCCGCGTAGCGAGCGCACCTGCGCGGCGCGGTTTGCCTCCTCGATGAGCCGCGCCGTGTCGGCGTCTTGCAGCGGCGAGAGGAGCTGCGGCACGGCCACCTTGCTCTTGACGAGGCGGCTGCAACCGGCCGACGCGAGCGCGCAGGTCACGAGCGCGAGCACGACGAGGAGGCGCGCGGCGAGCGGGCGGGGAAACCGGGGACGAATCATGTAGCTCAGCGGACGACGAGGCACGGAAACATTCTACCCGAAAACGCGGCGGTAAATTAGTAGGGCAAGCTAGCAAACGCCCCAACCCTTGTCAACGCGCCCACCGGACACTTTCCCGAACTGCACATTGCGCCGCGCCGCGCCCGGTTCTCGCGCGCCGCCACGCTGCCGTCCGATCAAGGCTCGACCGCCGCGCGGTCGCGCCGCTTTCACCGAAGGTGGTAAATTCGCCCATCCCGCCCCAACGTGAAAGACGCGTACACGTTGCGGAGTGAGGGGTCGTGGTTAGGCGTGAACGGGTGGCCGGCGTCGAGTTTTCGGCGGGGCGAGCGGTCTTAACTGATAACTGATAACTGAAAACTGCTCTTTCAGTTCACCGTCCGTCGTTCCCGCTTCACCGTCTGTTAGTCGAGCACGAGCGGCGGGCGGCCGTAGCGGGCGCGGATGGCGTTGACGCCGCGGAGGACTTCCGGCCGGCTGATGAGTTTGAGTTCGAGGCGGCGCTTGCCGGGGAAGTCGAGCAGGGTGACGCCGAGCAGGATCGTCAGGATGCCGGGGCCGGGGATGAAGACCATCAGCACGCCGAGCGCGACCAAGAGCGCGCCGGCCGCGTTCTTCACGAGCGCGCCCGACCAGCGCAGCGCCGGGTGGCTGTCGGTCATAAACTCGCGCCCCCGCGAGTGGTGAAAGTAGTCGGCCGGCATCCGCACGACGACGAACCCGGCGACGAGGCTCCCGACGACGAACGTCACGGCGAACCCCAGCAGCCCGTAGAGCAGGCTCGACCACGTCACGTAAGAGACCGCGCTCTCGTAAATCCCTTCGAACATGTTTCCCACGCCCGGTCAGCGCCGGCGCAACTCCTCGCGCGCCGCGACGAGCGCGCCGACCGCCTCGGCCACCACCTCGCGCGCCGCGCCTTCCAGCCCGAAGTCGCGCTCGCGCGCGCCCTCCCAGAACTCGTCCAGCTCGCGCGCGCCCGCGCGCTCGAACGTCAAAGCCTGCGCCAGCAGATCGACGACGTCCGCCGCCTTCACGAGCCGCGCCTCCACGCTCCCGCGCGCCTCGTAGTCCTCGTGCAGCCGCTCGTACTCGCCCCGCAGCGGCTCGCCCAAGCCCCGCACCGCGTCCGCGAACGCCA
>DATCVD010000417.1:0-3064 GCA_036567125.1 Pyrinomonadaceae bacterium
GAGCGCGAGTGCGACGAGCGGCAGCCGCGTGCGAGTCTTCATGCCTCCTCAACCCCCGGCGCGCGCCGCGCGCGCCGTCACAGGTACCTCTCGCGCAAGATGCCGACGTGGTGCGCCTCGTGCCCGGCGATGATGTGCGCGAGCGCGCGGGCCGTGACCTCGTTCTCGTTGGCGACGCCGGAGCGCGACCACGCCGCGGAATCCAGGCCGCGCGCGAGCGCGAGCGTGGCGGCGCGGACGTGCCCGAACTCGGAGGCCAGCGATTGCAGCGTGCGCGCGTCCGCGTTCGAGTTGGCGACGTACGGGTCTTGATCGAAGCCCTCCATGGGCGTGCGGTCGCCGCGCGCGACGCGCAGCAGCCGGTAGGCGAAGACGCGCTCGGTGTCGATCATGTGGCCGACGAGTTCCTTGACGCTCCACTTGCCGGGCGCGTAGCGCGAGCCGCCCCGCTCTTCCGTGAGCCCGCCGAGCAGCGCGACGGTCTCCGCGCCCTGCCGCTCCAAAGTCTCCAACACGTCGCCCGCGACGAGCGAGACGTAGCGTTCGTAGTAGGGCGCGTACTCGCCGGGGGCGGGCCGCGCCGGGGCCGTCGAAGCTGACGAAGTTGACATGGGGGTTTGTGCCCTCCTCGTTCGGGTAAACGAGAAGCGCGGAACGATGAACCGAGATCAGCCCGTCTTTACTTCACCGTCCCGCGTTCCGCGTTCCGCGTTCCTCACTCGGTGTTCGGGTTAAACTCTTTCTTGACCTCCGTGTCCTCGGCCGTGTGCGCGCCGGGCACGGGCGAGGCGATGGTCTGGCTGTCGGCCAGCTTCTCGTCGGGGCTGAGTTCGACGCGCGGGTGCTGCGCCGTGTCGCTCAACAGATCGCGTTCCTCGTTCTGCTCGTCTGCCATCTCTTTCCTCCCTCGGATTCGTCGTGTTCGGATCGGTCGCCCCCGGCCGCGCCGCGCCCGCTACTCCTGCGCGTGCGAGTAGCCGGGCTGGCCGTCGAAGTTGTAGAGGTTCTCGGTCTTGATGAAGTCGAGGCCGACGCTCGCCGCGCGCGTCAGGAGCAGCGCGATCTGCTCGTGCGTGACGGCCGAGCCTTCGCCCGCGTCGGCGACGAAGCGGCACCGCCAGTGGTCGGAGCAGAACGTCTCGGTGTGCCCGCCGGGGAAGACCTTCACGCCGCGGTTCGCAATCGACGCGAGCCTCAACCCCTCGCCGTTCAGGCGCTCCATCAGCCCGCCGAGATCGGAAGCCGTGCCGCCTGTCCAGTCGAGGTAAACGTCAACGCCCACCACCTGCTTGGCCGCGGCCTGCGCCGTGCGCGCCATCCGCGCCGCGAACTGCGCGCCGCCCTCGCCGCCCGGCTTGTAGCTCACCGCCTTCAACAACTCCGGCCGCTGCCCCAAACGTCCGACGACCGCCGCGGCGAACTCGCGCGTCCCGACCTTCTCCTTGCTCACCGAGCTGTCGAAGATGTCGTAGGTGTGGACGCCGCTCTCAAGGGTGCGCAGCCACGCGTTGTGGACGCGCTCGGCCACGTCCGCCTGCCCGACGTGGACGAGCATCATCACCGCCCCGAGCAGCAGCCCCGACGGGTTGGCGACGTTCTGCCCCGCGCGGCGCGGCGCGCTGCCGTGAATCGCCTCGAACATCGCAATCGACTCGCCGATGTTGGCCGAGCCGGCCAGCCCCACCGACCCCGCGATCTGCGCGGCCACGTCCGAGAGCACGTCGCCGTAGAGGTTAGGAAGGACGACCACGTCGAAGTTCTCGGGCGTGTCCGCGAGCTTGGCCGAGCCGATGTCGACGATCCAGTGCTCGTTCTCGATGTCGGCGTACTCGGCGGCGACCTCGTCGAAGACTTTGTGGAAGAGGCCGTCCGTGATCTTCATGATGTTGTCCTTCGTGAAGCACGTCACCTTGCGCCGGTTGTTGGCGCGCGCGTACTCGAAGGCGTAGCGGACGATCTTCTCCGTGCCCGGCCGCGAGATCAGCTTCAGACACTGCGTCACCTGATTGGTCTGCCGGTACTCGATGCCGCCGTACACGTCCTCCTCGTTCTCGCGCACGATGACCACGTCCATCACCGGGTGCTTCGTCGAGACGAACGGGTGGTACGAGACGCACGGCCGCACGTTCGCGTACAGCCCGAAGGTCTTCCGCACCGTCACGTTCAGGCTCTTGTACCCGCCGCCCTGCGGCGTCGTGATCGGCGCTTTAAGGAAAACTTTCGTGCGGCGCAAAGACTCGAACGCCCCCGGCTCGATGCCGGCCGCGTTGCCCGCCAGATAGACCTTCTCGCCGATCTCGATGGTCTCGATCTCTATCCGCGCGCCGGCTTCTTTCAAGATGTGGAGCGTCGCCTCCATGATTTCCGGGCCGATGCCGTCGCCGTGCGCGACCGTGATGGGCGTGTTCGTAGCCATGATTCCCCAGACCTTTCGCTGTCGGATTTAAAAGAAGGCTCCCGCCCGATTCACAGAGCGCGGGCGGCAAAAATATTCCCAATCAGAGCGAGGTGGAGATATAACATTGCCCGGCCCAAAATTCCAACGGCCGCCGCCCGCACCGCGCATCATCCGAGGAGACACCGCCATGAGCGAACAGCCTCAACGCCCGACACAGGGAACACCGAAAGAAAAGTTAGCCGAAGCAAAATCTATCATCTAGCGAGTGCGCAAGGAGAAAGGAACTGATCTCGTGCTGGATGGGCTCGGCTTGATGAGGGTGCCTGAGTCCATCGGCCAATTGACACATCTCCAGACGCTATCGCTCAGTTACAACCAACTGACAACTTTGCCGGAGTTCGTCGGCAGGTGATGAGTTGGTCTAACAAGGACAAGGCGTGGCGGGGCGTTTCCGAACGCATCCAGAAGGTGATCGAAGGCATGAACGAGGCCGACCCGCTCAGGCGGCGGCGCGCCTGAAGTCGCCCGGCGGCGCGTCGGGCCGTTTCGCGCGCGCGCCGTTGTCGGGTATGATGCGCGGAGCGAAAGCTCCCCCCGGTTGCCTGACGGATTGAAGCAGTGACGCGCCCGCCGCGGCGGGCGGCGCGGACGAAAGTTTACCGCCGG
>DATCVD010000418.1:0-3470 GCA_036567125.1 Pyrinomonadaceae bacterium
CCGCGGCTGGCTGTGGGCCTTGCTCGCCGTGCTCGTCGCCTCGGTCGCCATCTCGGCCCTCGTCGCGCGGCAGTTCGCCGTCCACTGGGCGGCGAAGAAGACCGCGAACGCGCCGCCGCGCGTCGTCAAAGTCAACGCCCCGAAGGCCCCGATGCCGGACGCGGCGCTCCCGCCGCCCTTGGTGCTGCGCGGCGAGGCGGACGGCGAGCCGCTCGACGAGGAGGGCGCGGTGGTGACTTCGGACAAGACCGTCATCACCGAGACCTTCGCGCTCGGAGAGGACGGCCGGCTCTCCATCGTCAACACGGCCGGCAACATCACGGTCGAGGGCTGGGACGAGGAGGAGGCCGAAATCCGCATCACGAAGCGCGGCGGCACGAGGGAGGATCGCGCCGCCGCGCGGATCATCCGCTCCGACGAGGACGACCGGCTGACGCTGCGCACGGCCGAGGGCGCGTCGGGCCGCCTCCACGAGGTGCGCTACGAGATCAAGCTGCCGCGCGCCGTGCGCCAGCTTGAGATCACGGCGCGCGACGCGGACGTGCGCGTGGCGAACGTCGCGGGCGGGCTGTCCGTGCGCGTGGATCGCGGCGACATCGAACTCGTGAACGTCGGCGGCGCGGCCAGCACGCACACGATGAAGGGGCACACGCGGGTCGTGCTCGCGGACGCCGAGCCGGACGACGCGCAGGTCTTTAGCGGCGTCAACGGCGACATCGAACTCATGCTCGCGCACGGCACGAGCGCGCAGATCAAGGCCCAGACCGTCGACGGCGACATCGAGGCCGACCGCGGCCTCAAGCTCGACATGCAGAAGCGCGCCGCCGGCTGGCACGCCGCCGGAACCGTCGGCCGCGGCGGCGAGCCGATCCTCGTCAAGACCGTCAGCGGCAACATCAAGATCAGGGGGTGAAAAGCAAACGGCGGACGCGGGACGACGAACTGAAGGCGGGTGCTTTTAGTTCCGCGTCCCGCGTCCGCCGTTCTTCCCCCATCCCCCGTCCCTCCCGTTTCGCGCTATAATCCCGCTCGGTCTATACCCCTTTCCCCTTTAATTCAAACTCGCCGTGCGGCGGGCATGGCGGGGCGGAGTGTGGCATGAGCATCTCGCTGAAAACCGAGCACCTGAAGCGTTACAAGGACATCGTCTGGCTGCTGATGAAGTACGGGCGCTCGGACATGGTGAAGGGGACGGGGCTGGAGGCCGCGCTGATCGAGGAGGAGATCAGCGCCGAGCGCGCCGCGCCGGTCGCCGACGAACTCGCCTCCGATCTGGAAAAACTCGGCCCCACCTACATCAAGCTCGGCCAACTGCTCTCGACCCGCGCCGACCTCCTGCCGCCGCCCTACCTCGAAGCCCTCACGCGCTTGCAGGACAACGTCGAGCCGATCACGTTCGCCGAGGTCGAGCGGATCGTGCAGGCGGAGCTGGGCGTCCGCCTGTCGAAGGCGTTCGCGCGCTTCGAGTCGCAGCCCGTGGCGTCGGCGTCGCTCGGTCAGGTGCACCGGGCGGCCCTGCGCGACGGCCGTGAGGTCGTCGTCAAGGTGCAGCGGCCGAACATCCGCGAGCGGGTCGTCGAGGACTTCGACGCGCTGGAGGAGGCCGCCGGCTTCCTCGACTCGAAGACCGAGGTGGGCCACCGCTACGAGTTCTCGACGATGGTCTCGGAGCTGCGCAAGAGCCTGCTCCGCGAGCTGGACTACCGCGAGGAGGCGGGGAACCTCCGCACGATCCGCCAGAACCTCGCCCGGTTCGAACGCATCATCTTCCCCGAACCCGTCGAGGACTACACGACCTCGCGCGTGCTCACGATGGACTTCATCGAGGGCCGGAAGATCACCAACCTCTCGCCGCTCGGCCGGATGGAGATCGACGGCGGGGAGCTGGCCGCCGAGTTGTTCCGCGCCTACCTCCAGCAGATCCTCGTGGACGGCATCTTCCACGCCGACCCGCACCCCGGCAACGTCTTCATCACCACGGACTCGCGCCTCGCGCTCTTAGACCTCGGCATGGTGGCGCGCGTCACCTCCGCCTTTCAGGACAATTTGCTGCGGCTGCTGATGGCGATCAGCGAGGGCCGCGGCGAGGACGCGGCCGAGATCACCATCTCGATGGGCGAGAAGAAGGGCGGCTTCGACGAGCGCGAGATGCGCCGCCGCATCGCCGACTTGGTCGTCCGCCACTCCGACGCGAGCCTCAACAAGATCGACGCCGGCCAAGTCGTACTCGAAATCACGCGCATCTCGGCCGACTGCAACTTCCGCCTGCCGCAAGAGTTCACGATGATCGCCAAGGCGCTCCTGAACCTCGATCAGGCCGTCTACACGCTCTCGCCCGACTTCGATCCGAACCGCGTGATCCGCCAGTACGCGAGCCAGATCATGCAGCAGCGGATTCTGAAGTCGCTCGAACCCGGCCACATGATGACGAACCTGATCGAGGTCAAGGAGTTCGTCGAAAAACTTCCCGGCCGGGTGAACAAGATTCTCGACGCCATCGGGAACAACGACTTGCAGATCAGGGTGGACGCGCTCGACGAGAAGGTGATCATGGAGGGCGCGCAGAAGGTCGCCAACCGCATCACCGCAGGGTTAGTGGTGGCGGCGATGATCGTCGGCGCGGCGCTGATGATGGACGTGCAAACGTCCTTCCAGATTCTCGGCTACCCCGGCATCGCGATGATCTTCTTCATCCTCGCCGCGCTCGTCGGCGCGTACCTCCTCGTCACGATCCTCTTCTACGACCAGCCCAACAAGAAGCGCAAAGGGCACGGCGACTGAGCCGCGCCCCCGCGCGGGGGCCGGGGCGGGGCGGCGGGCCTTCTAAAATCCCGGCCGCCGGATCGGGTGCGACACGCCGACGACTTTGCTCCGGCGCTCGAACAGCAGCGTGTCGCGCCAGACGCCGTGCAGCCGCCCGATCCGCTCGCGCCGGCCGACCTCGCGGAAGCCGCAGCGCAGGTGCAGCCTCGCGCTCGCGGCGTTCTCCGGGAATATCCCGGCCTGAAGCGTCCAGATGCCGCCGCGCTCCGACTCGTCGATGAGTGCTTCGAGCAGCGCGCGCCCGACGCCGCGCCCCCTGCCGCCCGCCCCGACGTACACGCTCACCTCCGCGACCCCGGCGTACACGCGCCGGTTCGAGACGGGACTCAAAGCCGCCCAGCCGAGCACCTCTTCCGCTCCGCGGGCCACCAGCCGGGGCTGCGGGAGGTGGCGCGCGTCCCACCCCTCCCACGGCGGCGCGTCCGTCTCGAAGGTGGCGTGGCCGGTGGCGATGCCTTCGAGGTAGATGGCGCGGACTTGCTCCCAGTCCCCGGCCCTCATCGCTTCGATGACGTAGTTCATACTTTGTGCTCACACGCGCCGCCCCGGCGGAAGTCGGCCCGCCTGACTTTGTATCACGCCGGCCGGCCCGACAAGATTATATCGCGCGCGGCCCGGCCGCGCCGCGCGCGGACTTCGCCCCGCCG
>DATCVD010000419.1:0-6524 GCA_036567125.1 Pyrinomonadaceae bacterium
GACGCCCGCGACGACCGCCGCCTCGGTCGCGTTCTCTTCGGGCAGCAGCAGCGTGCGGATGCCGGCCGCGCGGGCGCGCAGGGCGACGGGCAGCGCGCCGCGCACGGGGCGGACGCGCCCGTCGAGCGAGAGTTCGCCGAGCGCGAGGGCGTCGGTCAGGCTTTCGAGTTGGCCCAAGTCGCCGTTCGCGCCCAGCACGCCGAGCGCGATGGGCAGGTCGAAGGCCGCGCCCTCCTTCCGCACGTCGGCCGGCGCGAGGTTGATCGTCGTCTTGTGGAACGGGAAGAAGAAGCCGCTGTTGTTGACGGCCGCGCGGATGCGCTCGCGCGACTCGCGCACGGCGGCGTCTGGCAGGCCGACGATGGTGACGGCCGGGTTCGTCTCGACCTCGCTGCGGGCGGGCGTGAGATCGACCTCGATGTCGACGAGATCGGCGTCGATGCCGTAAACGGCGGCTGACTGCGTGCGGAATAACATGGCCGGTGAGGTAGCCTTTCAGGTTGTGTGAGAGCGCGGCCGGGATCAAACGCGAGAACCGCGCCCGAGGTCAAGGGAAAAAGAAAGACGGGGAGTGAACTTCACCCCCCGCCCGTTCTCGTTCTGGTTCCGACTAACTCTTACCGGCGGCGGCGCGCGGGCGCGTTGCCCGTCGGCGCTTTGGCCGGGACTTTGATCATCTCGTTCGAGGCGAGCGGCTGATCGACCGTGCGGGCGTTCAGGCGCGCGACCTCGCCGGCGTCAACGCCGTGCGCGGCGGCGATCTGCGCGACCGTCTCGCCGGCCCGCGCGCGGACGGTGACGAGCGTGCTGGCCGTCGCCGTCGTGTTCGGGCGCGAGGAGCGCGTGTAGATCACCTTCTGCACCGAACCCGACGGCACGACGATCTTGCCGCCGCCGGAGAGATCGACGCCGCCGTTCCAGAGGTTCAACTGCGCGACGGTCGTGCCCGTGCGCGCCGCGACCGCCTCCAAGCCCTCGCCCGGCGCGACCGTGATCACGCGCGCCATCTCGCGCCGGTCGGCCGGCACGCGCTTGAGGATGGCGACGAGCGACTTGCCCCGGCCGGGCGGGACGCGCACGTTGTAGGACTCGCCGCGCGGCGTCACGTCGCGCTTGAGTTCGGGGTTGAGGCTGCGGAGGTAGTCCACGCTCGTGTCGCAGGCCGTGGCGATCAGTTGCAGGCTCGTCGCCGAGGGCACGCTCACCACGTCGTAGGAGAGGGGCGCTTCGGGGCGGACGTGCGCGAAGCCGTACTTCCCGGGGTTCTTCGCGATCAGGATCGTCGCCAGAATGTTCGGGACGTAGTTGCGCGTCTCGCGCGCGATGTAGGGGTAGATGGCCCAGAAGTCGCGCACGCCCGCGCGCGAGATGGCGCGATCGACGTTGCCCTCGCCCGTGTTGTACGCGCCGATGGCGAGTTCCCAGTTGTTGTAGCGGCTGTGCAGCCACTTGAGGTAGCGCGCCGAGGCGCGCGTCGCCTTCTCGAAGCTGTTGCGCTCGTCAACCCACGCGGTCTGGCGCAGGCCGTAGCGCGCGCCCGTCGAGGGGATGAACTGCCAGAGGCCCGAAGCCGCCGCCCACGAGTAGGCCTTCGGCCGCCACGAGCTCTCGACCTGACCCAGCCACGCGATGTCTTCGGGCACGCCCTCCTCGCGGAAGATCCTCCGGGCCATCGTCATGTAGAGGCCGGAGCGGCGCAGCCCCGACTCCATCGTCGAGCGGCCGCGGCCCTGATAGTAGTTGATGTACTGCTGGATGAGCGTGTTCGAGTTGAAGCCGAAGTTGAGCGTGCTCTTGACCTCTTCGATCGTGGCGATCTGCTCTTGGGTGACCTTCTTCTCTTCCTCGATCAGTTCGAGCTTGGCGAGATCGTCGAGCGGCGACGGCTCGAACTTTTGATCGCGCAGGAAGCCGGGCGTCTGCGCGGGGACGGCGTCGACCGCGCTGGCGTTGACGACTTGGCCGCCCGCCGGGAGTTGCGCGGCGCTCGCCAACTGCGCGTGCTGCGGGCCGGCGGCCTGCTGCGCCGGCACTTCCATCCGGTAGACGCGCTCGACGAGTTGCAGGTAGAAGGTCTGGAGGCGCGGCGTGGCGCGCACGTCCATGCCGGACTCCAAGACGGCGTCAACCGCCTTGTCGAACTCGGCGCGCGCGGCGTCGTAGTTCCTGTCCTTGAGGTTCAGCTCGCCGAGCTTGAAGTGGTTCTCAGACTTGTCGATGACGGCCTGCACGCGGCCGCTGTTGGCCTCGATCTCGCTGGGCGTCTTCGAGAGCGACGCGGAGTTCAAGCCTTGCGCGTTGACGGGCAGTGACGACGAGAGGACGGCGAAGATGCCGAGGAGGGAAAGAAGACGGGGGAAGCTCGTTTTCATCAATCGTTCAGTCTCCTTAAAAATCCGGGATGAAGCGAATCCACGATTGGCCGTCCCGGACGTTCACGCCGAGACGACACGAGCGGTTCCACTAAGCGAGGGGTGACGACTTGGCCGTAAAAAAAGAGTTTGCCGAAAGGCTCACGAGGGGAGCCGTCTGACAAGTCAGATACTTATCACACGATTTTACGGGGTGTCAACCCTATCTGCTTGATATAAAAGGCGAAGCGGGTACGATTTCCATTCAAAAATCGCCCCCGCTCGCTGCTAATTCAGATGCCTTCGGACGCCCGCCGGTTGCGCCCCGTCCCGTCGTTTAGCGGGCTTCGCGCGAGCCGACACGCCGCGCCGCCGGGCTGTAGGCCGCCGCGCGGCGTCCGGTCAATGTGACGTGGCCGGGGCGGGCCGCGTCAGCGGCTTCGCGCGCGCGGCCGCGCCCGGCGGCGCTGGCGTAGCGCCGTCCTTCAGGGCCTCGCGGAAGACCTGTAGGACGTTTTCGACGAAGACGAACTTGATCTCGCCCATCAACTCTTTCGGCACCTCGTCCATGTCGCGCCGGTTCTGCTCCGGCAAAATGATCTTCGAGACGCGCGCCCGCCGCGCCGCCAAGACCTTCTCCTTGACGCCGCCGACGGGCAGCACGTTCCCGCGCAAGGTGATCTCGCCCGTCATCGCCACGTCCCTGCGCACCGCGCGCTGCGAGAGCGACGAGACCATCGCCGTCGCCAGCGTGATGCCGGCCGACGGGCCGTCCTTCGGGATCGCGCCTTCGGGGATGTGGATGTGGAGGTCGTAGGTGTTGAAGTCCTCTTCCGGGATGCCGAGCGCGACGGCGCGCGACTTGGCGAACGAGTAGGCCGCCTGCGCCGACTCCTTCATCACGTCGCCGAGCTGGCCCGTCAGGACGAGGCCGCCCTTGCCCTTCACCCTGAGCGCCTCGATGAAGAGCACGTCGCCGCCGACGGCCGTCCACGCCAGCCCCGTCGCCACGCCGATCTGATCCTTCTTCAAGACCTCGTCGGGCGACACCTTCGGCACGCCGAGGAACTCGTGCAGGTTCTTCGGCGTCACCAGCACGACCCCGGTCTGCCCCTCGGCGACGCGCCGCGCGACCTTGCGGCAGACGGCCCCGATCTCGCGCTCCAACTGGCGCAGTCCCGCCTCCTGCGTGTAGCGCATGATCATCATCGTGAGCGCGCCCTTCGAGATGCGGACGTGCTTGGCCGAGACGCCGTTCTCCTCCAACTGCTTCGGGATGAGGTGCCGGCGCGCGATCTCCAGCTTCTCCTCCTCGGTGTAGCCCGCGAGCCGGATCACCTCCATGCGGTCTTTGAGCGCCGGCTGGATCGTGTCGAGCACGTTGGCCGTCGTCATGAACATCACGTTCGAGAGGTCGAAGGTGACGCCGAGGTAGTTGTCGCGGAAGCTGTTGTTCTGCTCTGGGTCTAGGACTTCAAGCAGGGCCGACGACGGGTCGCCGCGGAAGTCCGCGCCGACCTTGTCGATCTCGTCGAGCATGATGAGCGGGTTGTTCGTCGCCGCCTGCTGCAAGGCCTGTATGACGCGGCCCGGCATCGCGCCGACGTAGGTGCGGCGGTGGCCGCGAATCTCCGCCTCGTCGTGCAGGCCGCCGAGGGAGAGCCGGACGAACTTGCGATCAAGCGCGCGCGCGATGGAGCGGCCGAGGCTCGTCTTGCCGACGCCCGGCGGCCCGACGAGGCAGAGGATCGATCCCTTCGGCTTCTCCTTCAGCTTCCTGACCGCCAGCGCCTCGATGATCCGCTCCTTCACCTTCTCCAGCCCGTAGTGATCCTCTTCGAGGATCTGCTCGGCCTTCCTGAGATCGAGGTTGTCCGTCGAGGACTTCGACCACGGCAGGTCGGTCATGATCTCCAGCCAGTTGCGCAGGGTCGCCGTCTCGGCCGCGTCCGGGTGCATCCGCTCCAACTTCTTGAGCTGCCGCAGCGCCTCCTCTTCCGCCGGCTTCGGCATCCGCGCCGCCTCGATCTTCTCGCGGAACTGCGCGACCTCCTCCGCGAGCTCGTTGCCCTCGCCCAGCTCACCCTGAATCGCCTTCAACTGCTGGCGCAGGTAGAACTCGCGCTGCGAGCGGTCGATGTCGGCGCGCGCCTGCGTGTTGATCTCCTGCTGGACGGTGAGGACTTCGATCTCCTTGTTCAGCAGCTCGTTGACGCGCCGCAGCCGCGCCGTCGTGTCCGCGATGTCGAGGACGGACTGCGCGTCCTCGACCTTCAGCTCCAGATTCGACGCCGCGAGGTCGGCCAGACGGCCCGCCTCGTCGAGGTTGGCGACGATGGCCATCACCTCGGGCGAGATGTTCTTCCCCAAGTTCGCGGCCTTCTCCATCGACGCGCGGACGTTGCGCACGAGCGCCTCGACTTCGAGCGAACGCTCCGGCGTCGCGTGCTCCTCCTGAAGCGCCGCGACCCGCGCGCGCAGGAAGCCGCCCGCGTCTTCGATGGACTCGATGCGCGCGCGCGTCAGGCCCTGCACGAGGATGCGCGTGCGCCCGTCCGGCAGCTTGAGCATCCGCATGATGACGGCGGCCGTCCCGACTTGGTAGAGGTCTTCCGCGCCCGGCTCCTCCTTGTCCAAGTCCTTCTGCGAGACGAGCAGGATCATCCGGTTCTCGCCGAGCGCCTCGTCCACCGCGCGGATCGACTTCTCGCGCGAGACGAACAGCGGCACGATCATGAACGGGTAGATCACGATGTCGCGCAGCGGCAGCACGGGGAGCGCCTCCGGCACCTGCAACTGCTGCTCGTCGCCGCCGGCCCCGGCCGCCTGCGACTCCAACCCTTCGGCTATGTCTTCAATCGTCGGCATAAATTCCTCGTGAATCGTGAATCGTGAATCGTGAATAGTTAGAAGGCCGCCGAGCCTGAAGCGTTATTCGCAGACGGACTCAGGGGGATCTCACCCATTCACGATTTACGATTCACGATTCACGTCTTTGACCTCGATCCTGAACTCCGCGCCGCGCCGGTCGGCGAGTTTCGGCAGCGTGACGGTGAGCAGCCCGTCTTTGAGCGCGGCCCGCGCGCCGCGCGTGCGGACGGGGCGGCGCAAGGGCACGGTGCGGCAGAACTTGCCGTAGGCCCTCTCGGAGCATAGATGCGTCACGCGGCCGCGCGGTGCGCGCCCCTTTTTCGTCCCCGTCAGGCGCAGCTCGTTGCCGGTCAACACCACCTCGATCTCGCCCGCCCCGACGCCCGGCAGCTCGACGCGCACGACGACCGCGTCGGCCGTCTCGCACACGTCCGCCGGCGGCGACCACGCGCCCGGCGTCGCGCCGTCCTGCGCCTCGCCCATCGCCTCCGAGAGCATGGCTAACAGCCGGCCGACGCGCTCGCGCAGCCGCTCCAACTCGATCCGCTCTAAGACTCTGATGGGACGCATAAAAGCCGTGAACCGTGAAGCGTGAATCGTGAGCCGTGAACGGACGGAGAAGCCGCGAGCCGTCGGCGGCTTGCCGCCGACGGAATCAAGCGGCGCTCATCCGTTCACGATCCGCGGCTCACGCTTCACGCTCTTTTGCCGCCCGCGGCCCCGCCCTGACGCGTGCGCACCAAGGTTTTGAGTTCGGCCATGAACTCGGTCACGTCCTCGAACTCAAGATAGACGGAGGCGAAGCGCACGTAGGCGACCTTGTCTAGTTCTTTGAGCCGCCGCATGATCATCTCGCCGATCTTCGACGTGGGCCGCTCGCGTTCGGGCGACTCCTGCACGTACTTCTCGATGGAGTTGACGATGCCGTCGAGCTTCGTCGCCGGCACGGGCCGCTTCTCGCAGGCGCGCAGCAATCCGGCCATCACCTTGTTGCGGTCGAACGGCTCGCGCTGCCCCGACTTCTTGACGACCATGTAGGGGATTTCGTCGATCCGCTCGTAGGACGTGAACCGCCGCTCGCACTTCAGGCACTCGCGCCGCCGCCGGATCGACTCGCCTTCGCGCGACTCGCGCGAGTCAACCACCTTGTCTTCGAGGTAGCCGCAGAAAGGACATTTCATAGGCGCTCCAAGTTCAGCGAATTTGGACAACCCGACCCCGTGCTCACCGGAAACCTTGACGACACGAACCAAAACTTCCAACGACACGAACCAGAACTTTTTCGCCCGCGCGTCGCGCCCG
>DATCVD010000420.1:0-2842 GCA_036567125.1 Pyrinomonadaceae bacterium
GCTCGACGTAGACCACGGCGGGCGCGGCGTTCGTCGGCCGCAGCATGACGGTCGCCGCGCCGCGCGCGCGCGCGTAGTCGTCACGCTCCTGCTCGTTCTTCGCCATGCAGAGCTGCTCGGCGACGCGCTGGTTGTCTTCGGCCGTCCCGCCGTGCGAGGCCGCCACGCGGATCGTGCCCTCCTCGTCCAGCTCCGTGACGAGCACGCGGCTCGCGCCCGTCTCCTGATGGAGCACCGCGGCCAGCTCGCGCAGCAGCAGCTCGCGCGAGGCCGTCGCCTCGGCCAGACGCAGCGTCAGCAGTTGCGCGAAGGCCGTGTGCTCGGCCTGCCGCTGCTCGGGCGCGCCGATCTGGAGCGCGGCCAAAGCCTCCTCGGCGCGGCCGATGTAGGGGACTGCGCCGAGTTCGCGGAAGGCTTGCAGCGCGCGCGAGAGGTGCTCGGCGGCGCGTTCGGGCTGCGAGCACTCGTAGGAGCGGCCCAGCCCGAAGAGCGCGAGCGAGGTGCGGTACTTGTCCGAGAGGATCGAGAAGATGGAGACGGCGCGGCCGAAGTGGTGCGCGGCCAGCGTGTGATCGTTGCGCGCCTGCGCGAGGCGGCCCTGCACCCGCTGCGCCTCGGCCGCGTGCGGCAGGTCGGCCGTCGAGTTGCTGGTCTGCTCCGAGACCTTGCGCAGCTCCGACTCACACTCGGCTATCTCGCCGCGGTCGAGCTGCGCCTCGGCCAGCAGCAGGCGCGAGTCGCAGACGGCCTGCCGGTCGCCGATCTTCTCGGCCATCTCAAGGGCGGCGCGGCCGTCTTCGAGCGCGCCGCCGGGGTTGCCGGCGGCGAGGTGGCAGCGGCCGCGCGTCCGCAGCGTCTGGCAGATGTACCACTTGCGGCCCTGCTGGATGGCGGCCTCGTAGGCGAGGTTGACGTAGTGCTGCGCCTTCGTCAGATCGCCGCGCAGCGTGTGCAACTCGGCGAGCGAGTCGAGGATCATCGGGAGCGGGCCGGCCTGCTCGTCGGCCTCGGCGGTGACGGCCAGCGCGCGCTCGTACATCTCCTCGGCGCGCCGCCAGTCGCCGACGAGCATCAGGTTGATGCCGAGGTTGTTGTAGCCGTTCGCCGACTCGATCCGGTGATCGGTGCGCTCGTAGTAGTCGATCGACTTCTCGAGGAGCCGGATGCCTTCGTGCGGGCGGCGCAGGTACCAGTGCGCGCCGGCCATGTTGCTGTAGATGCGGCCGAGCATGTAGGCGGCCGGGCGGTCGCCGACGAGCTTGAGCGCCTGCTCGTAGTTTTCCAGCGCCGCCTCGTAGCCGCCCTCGTAGATCTCGGCCAAGGCGATGGCGAAGTAGGACTCGGCCATGCCGCGCCAGTCGCCGGTGAGGCGGAAGTGTTCGAGCGAGCGCTCCGAGTGGCCGCGCGCGATGGGGTGCTCGCTGATGCGGCGGTAGACGCGGGCCAGCGCGAGGTAGAGCGCGCCGAGCTGCGAGTTCGAGTTGGCGGCCGTCGCGTCGCGCAGCGTCGAGTTCAGGAGCGCGATGGCCTTCGGGTGATCGCCGAGGTAGTTGTAGGCGATCCCCATCTGGACGCGGAGCAGGACGGAGGTTTCGGCGTCGATGGGGGCGAGCGCGCGCGGGTCTTCGTACATCACGAGCGCGTCGAGCGAGTCGCGGTGCCGGCCCTGCATTTCGAGCGCGATGGAGAGGAGCGTGCGGGCGCGCGCGAGCAGCGAGTCGTCGTAGCGCGTGGCGCGGATGATCTGGCGCAGGCGCGACTCGGCGTCGACCGTGCGGCCGCCGTCGAGCAGGACGCGCGTCTCTTCGAGCTCTTCGAGCCGGTGTCGACGTTCGGGTTCCTGCAGCGGTACGGGCGGTTGCACGACCTGGCCAAGCGGCACGACCTGCCCTACCACGTGGTGGGCTCCGACCTCGCCGGCGTGGTGCTGCGGGTGGGCCCGGGGGTCAACAAGTGGAAGCCGGGCGACGAGGTCGTGGCCCACTGCCTGTCGGTGGAGCTGGAGAGCCCCGACGGCCACAACGACACGATGCTCGACCCCGAGCAGCGGATCTGGGGCTTCGAGACCAACTTCGGCGGCCTCGCCGAGGTGGCGATGGTCAAGGCCAACCAGCTGATGCCGAAGCCCGAGCACCTCACCTGGGAGGAGGCCGCCTCCCCCGGCCTGGTCAACTGCACCGCCTACCGACAGCTGGTCAGCCCCAACGGCGGCAACATGAAGCAGGGCGACAACGTGCTGATCTGGGGCGCCTCCGGCGGCCTCGGGGGCTTCGCCACGCAGTACGCCCTCAACGGTGGCGCGACGCCGGTCTGCGTGGTCTCGAACCAGGAGAAGGCCGAGATCTGCCGCGCGATGGGCGCCGAGCTGGTCATCAACCGCTCCGAGGAGGGCTACCAGTTCTGGAACGAGGACGGCACGAAGCAGAACCCCAAGGAGTGGAAGCGGTTCGGCTCCAAGATCCGCGAGCTCACCGGCGGCGAGGACATCGACATCGTCTTCGAGCACCCCGGCCGTGAGACGTTCGGCGCCTCGGTCTACGTCACCCGCAAGGGCGGTGTGATCACCACGTGCGCCTCCACCTCGGGCTACATGCACGAGTACGACAACCGCTACCTCTGGATGAACCTCAAGCGCATCATCAGCTCGCACTTCGCCAACTACCGCGAGTCGTGGGAGGCGAACCGGCTGATCGCCAAGGGGATGATCCACCCGACCCTGTCGCGCAGCTACTCCCTCGACGAGGTGGGCCAGGCCGCGCTCGACGTCCACCACAACGCGCACCAGGGCAAGGTGGGGGTGCTCTGCCTGGCACCCGAGGAGGGGCTGGGCGTGCGCGACGAG